>DATDLP010000344.1:0-6347 GCA_036519255.1 Croceibacterium sp. | reverse complement strand
AGCCCGCGACCGGGTCGCAGGTCATGCCGAGATGGTGCTCGAGCGCGGCGCCCGCGCCGTTGGCCTGGACCTGGTTGGATTCGTCGTGCGCCGCGGCGATGCACGCCGCGCCCATCGCCGAAGCCACACCGATTTCCGCCTGGCACCCGCCCTCCGCGGCGGAGAGCGTGGCATTGTGCTTGCACAAGTAGCCGACCAGCCCGCCCGCCAGCAGCCCTTCGCGGAGCTTCTGGTCCGACAGCCCGACCCCGTCCGGCCCGAGCGAGTAGATGATCGCCGGCATGACCCCGGCCGAGCCGCCGGTCGGCGCGGTGATGACGAGGTGCCCGCGAGCATTCTCCTCGGAGCCCGCGAGGGCCGCCGCCGACAGCACGCCGATGCCCTTGCGCGCCGGATGCTCGTTCTTGATCGCGTTCTTGTAGACGTCGCCGGCCTTTGTCTTGAGCTTGATCGGCCCCGGCAGCGTCGAAGTCGGCGCCTCGAGCCCGGTCTTCACCGTGGCGCGCATCGCGGCGATGATCTTGTCGAGGAAGGCGTTGATCTCGGCCTCGCTGCGCCCCGAGATCGTCGTCTCGTTGGCGTACATCAGTTGCGCCAGCGTGATGTTGTCGCGCTGGGCGTGCGCCAGCGCCTCGGCCATCGTCGAATAGGGATACTTCGGCGCCTTCTTCTCCGGCGGGGTGTACCCTTCCCACTCGATGAAACCGCCGCCGACCGAATAGTACTCCTGCTCGAGCAGCGGTGTATCGCCCGCCAGCAGGTGGCAGGTCATCGTGTTCGGATGGTGGAAGTCGCCCTTGGTCTCGTCGTAGATCACGTCGGCCAGCGAGACCTCGATCTCCTTGGTGCCGAGCTTGACCTTGAACTTCTGGCTCGGATCGGCCGCGAGTCCGTCGAGAAACGCCGGATCGGTCGTCGCCGGCTCCATGCCGGTCAGCCCGGCGAGCGCCGCGCGCTCGGTGCCGTGACCCTTGCCGGTGGCGCTCAGGCTGCCGAACAGGTTGACGCGGAACTTGGTCGCCTTGGCCAGGTCCGCCGGGGGCAGCTTGGTCGCGCGCTGGTAGAAGTCGTAGGTGATCCGCATCGGGCCGATCGTGTGCGACGACGACGGCCCCGGGCCGACCTTGTAGAACTCGTCGATCAGCGTCATCACCGGGCCCTTGGTGCGCTGCACGACGTCGAGGTTCGGATCGACTCCGACGTTGACCACAGGGTCAACCGCGGGCGTCTGCGCAAACGCGGCAATCGGCTTGCCCGAGAGCGCAGCGACCGCGGTCGCGAGCGCGCTGCGCATCATGAACGCGCGGCGGTCCGATCCGAGCGGCGGCTCGCTGTAGTCGAGCTCCGGGACGGCGGCGCCGAAACCCTCGTGACGATCGGTATCCTGGAAATCCATGTCCACTCTCCCCGTCAGTGCCCCGCCGACGCGGTCGCTGCACAGCAACCGCCTGCTCCGGCAGGGCCCCATCACCGAGACTCGAACGGAGCCGAGCCTCTCGGGAGACGACTTTTGCCTGTAACAATTCTTAGGAGTATCGGGCGAAACCCCGAGCATGGTCTAAATGGACAATATTTGACGCTATTTGCAACCAACTGAAGTCGTAAGATCAAGTGAACGTTGACCTCGATCTTTAGGGAAAATGGCCCAAACATTTCTCGGAATGCTCACCGGCAGTTCGGTCGAGGGGCGACGGGGGACACCCTCGGAAGGGCTCGGGGCTTCACCCGATGCACGGCTAGGGGGGAGTCAACGTAACCCTCTGGCGGACGGCTCGACGGGAGCCGCGCGCGCCGGCCGGCGCGGTGTCGAAAGTGCTCGCCCGAGCGCGGTCGGTGCCGGTGGAGCCGGGGCTGGATCGGACAGGAGATCGGACGATGGCAACCCTCGAAGCCGGCGCGGCGGCGGACCACGACCACGCCAAGTTCCGGCGGTTGCTGGAGATGGCCGGCAAGCACGCGCCGGCGGTCACCGCGATCGCGCATCCGTGCGACAAGGTCTCGCTCGAGAGCGCCGTCGAGGCGGCGCGGCTCAACCTGATGACCCCGATCCTCGTCGGCCAGAAGGACAAGATCACGGGCGCCGCGAGCGAAGCCGGGATCGATCTCGGCGGACTGGAGATCGTCGACGCGGCGCACAGCCACGACGCCGCGGCAAAGGCCGTCGAGCTGGTGCGCGAAGGCAAGGCCGAAGCGCTGATGAAGGGCAGCCTGCACACCGACGAGTTGATGAGCGCGGTGGTCAAGCGCGACACCGGGCTGCGCACCGGGCGGCGGATCAGCCACTGCTTCATCATGGACGTGCCCGGTCACGCCGACGCGCTGATCATCACCGACGCCGCGGTCAACATCGCCCCCGACCTCAAGACCAAGATCGACATCACGCAGAACGCGATCGACCTCGCCCACGCGCTCGGCGTGCCCAGGCCGCTGGTCGCGGTGCTCAGCGCGATGGAAACGGTGAACCCCGATGTGCCCTCGACGCTCGAGGCGGCAGCGCTGTGCAAGATGGCCGACCGCGGGCAGATCACCGGCGGCGTGCTCGACGGCCCGCTGGCGCTCGACAACGCGATCAGCCTCGAGGCGGCCGCGGTCAAGAAGATCGACTCGCCGGTCGCCGGACGCGCCAACGTGCTCGTGGTGCCCGATCTCGAAGCGGGCAACATGCTGGCCAAGAGCCTGTCGTTCCTTGCCGGCGCCGATGCTGCGGGAATCGTGTTAGGCGCCAAGGTGCCGATCATCCTGACCAGCCGCGCCGACGCGCTGCTAACCCGCCTCGCCTCCGCAGGCGTCGCGCTGCTGCTGGTGGCCGCGCGCCGCGCCAAGCTCGCGGGGGCGATCGCGTGAGCTGCATCGCGGTCATCAACGCGGGATCCTCGAGCATCAAGTTCGCGATCTATGCCGACGGCAGCGCCGACGAGCTGCTGTTCAAGGGCCAGGTCGAGAAGATCGGCACCGCCCCGCGGATGAAGGTTTCAAACGCCGCGGGCGACAAGCTGGTCGAGCGCGAATGGCCCGCCGAGGAACTCGACCACAAGCACGCGACGAGCGCGATCCTGCTGACCTGCCTCGACCTGCTCGACGGCCGCAAGGTGGCCGGGGTCGGCCATCGCGTGGTCCACGGCGGAACCGACTTCGCGGCCCCTGTGCGCATCGACGCCAGTGTGATCGACAAGCTCGCCGCGCTCGGCCCGCTCGCCCCGCTGCACCAGCCGCACAACCTCGCGCCGATCCGCGCGATCGCCACCTCGGCGCCGCACATGCCGCAGGTCGCCTGCTTCGATACCGCATTCCACCGCTCGCAGCCCGACCTCGCCCAGCTCTACGCGATCCCCAAGGAGCTGACCGAGGAAGGCGTGCGCCGCTACGGGTTCCACGGCCTCTCGTACGAGTTCATCTCCGGCCGGTTGAGCGAGATCGCCCCCAATCTCGCCGCCGGCCGAACCATCGTGTGCCACCTCGGCAACGGTGCCAGCGTCGCCGCGCTCAAGAACGGCAAGAGCCATGCGACGACGATGGGCTTCACCGCGGTCGAGGGGCTGATGATGGGCACGCGCTGCGGTTCGATCGACCCCGGCGTGCTGATCTACCTGATGGACGAGCACGGCATGGACGCGCGCGCGCTCGAGGACCTCGTGTACAAGAAGTCGGGCCTGCTCGGCGTTTCGGGCGTCTCGTCCGACATGCGCGAGCTCAAGGCCTCGTCGGAGCCTTCGGCGAAAACCGCGATCGACCTTTTCGTCTACCGCATCGTGCGCGAGATCGGCTCGCTCGCGGCCGCGCTCGGCGGGGTCGACGGGATCGTCTTCACCGGCGGCATCGGCGAGAACGACGCCGACTTGCGGCCGCGGGTGATCGCAGGCTGCGAGTGGCTCGGCGCCGATACTGCCGGCACGGACGTCGGCAGCGGCGAACGCAGGATCAGCAGCGAAAACGCTGCGGTCGAGGTCTGGGTCATCCCGACCGACGAAGAGAGGATGATTGCGAGGCACACGCACGCGGTCCTCACCGGGTAACAAACCCGGCCGAACCGTACGTCAATGGAGACGGCGATGGCGCAAGAGCATTCGAATTTCGTCGGCGAGTACGCGGCTGACGCGTGGCGGCGCTCGATCCTGTTCCTCGACGTGCTGCGCCAGCGCGGCAACATCTACCAGGAGCAGAAGGCCAAGCAGGTGCCGCACGTGCTCGAGTTCGAGGCCGACCTCGTGCTCGACGGGCGGACGCTGCCGCGACCGGTCAACTACGGCCTGGTGCGCATCCGCCCTCCCGAAGGGGTGGCGACCGACGACAGCAAGCGCCCATTCGTGGTGGTCGATCCGCGCGCCGGACACGGCCCCGGCATCGGCGGAATGAAAAGCGACAGCGAGATCGGGGTGGCGCTCGCCGCGGGGCATCCGTGCTACTTCGTCGGCTTCACGCCCGAGCCGCTGCCGGATCAAACGGTCGAGGACGTGTGGAACGCCGAGGCGGCATTCATCGAGGAAGTCGCGCGGCGCCATCCAAAGGCGCTCGGCAAGCCGGCGGTGATCGCCAACTGCCAGGCCGGCTGGCAGACCGCGATCATGGCCGCGACCCGGCCCGAACTCGCCGGCCCGATCCTGCTCGCAGGCTCGCCGCTGTCGTACTGGGCCGGCGTCCGCGGCAAGAACCCGCTGCGCTACCTCGGCGGGCTGCTCGGCGGCACCTGGGCGACCGCGCTCGCGGGTGACGTCGGCGCGGGGAAGTTCGACGGCGCCAGCCTGGTGCAGAACTTCGAGGCGCTCAACCCGGCCAACACGCTGTGGGACAAGCCGTACAACGTCTACGCAAACGTCGACACCGAGGTGGAGCGGTTCCTCGACTTCGAGACCTGGTGGGGCAGCCCGGTGCTGCTCAACGCGGGCGAGATGCAGTGGATCGCCGACAACCTGTTCGTCGGCAACAAGCTCGCCGCGGGTAAGCTGCGCACGCGCGACGGGCTGCAGATCGACTTGCGCAACATCCAGTCGCCGATCGTGGTGTTTGCCTCGTGGGGCGACGACATCACCCCGCCGCAGCAAGCGCTCGGCTGGATCACCGACCTCTACAGCGACGAACGCGACATCGTGATGCAAGGACAGACGATCGTCTACGCGCTGCACAAGACCGTCGGCCACCTCGGCATCTTCGTCTCGGGCAAAGTCGCGACCAAGGAGCACGAGGAGTTCGTCAGCGCGATGGACATGCTCGATATGCTTCCGCCGGGACTCTACGAAGCGACGTTCGAGGACGTACCCGAGAACCTCGCCAACGCCGATCTCGTCGAGGGACGTTACCTGTTCCGGCTCGAGCCGCGCACCCTCGCCGACATCCAGGCGCTCGGCGGCAACGATCTCGAGGACGAGATGCGCTTCGCCGCCGCGCAGCGAATCTCGAACATCAACCTGCAGCTGTACGAGACTTTCGTCGCGCCGTTCGTGCGCGCGGCAGTGACGCCCGAAACCGCTGCGACGCTGCGCGAGATGCACCCGAACCGGATGCGCTTCGCCATGTTCTCCGACGAGAACCCGTTCATGAAGTTCGTCGCCGGGATGGCCGAGCAGGCCAAGGCGCAGCCGGCCGGCGTGTCGGCGAACAACCCGCTGGCGCAAGTCGAACAGGCGATGGCCTCGTGGATCAGCACGTCGCTGACCAAGGCCGGCGAGGAGCGCGACAAGCTCGCCGAGAAGCTGTTCCTCGCGACTTACGGCTCGCCGCTGCTGCAGGCGCTGGTCGGGGTCGAGGGCGGCGACATCCTCGAGAAGAAGGCGATCGAGCGCAAGCACGACAGCGAGGAGTTCGGCCGCCGCAAGCTCGCCGAGCTCGACGCGAAGTACGAGGAAGGCGGCCTTGCAGACGCGGTGCTGCGCGCGATCGCCTACGTCCGCACCGGCGAGGAAGGCTTCGACGAGCGCACGTTCGCGATGATGCAGGAGGTCTACGCCGAATGCCCGCCCGAACAGCGCGTGGCCCCGGCCGAGCTCAAGGCGATCATGGCCGACCAGCGCGCGCTGGTGCTGCGCAACGCCAAGCGCGCGCTGATGACCCTGCCCGCGCTGCTGCACGACAGCGACGCGCGGCGCGAGGAGGCGCTCGACATCGTCCGCCGCATCGTCACCGCCGGCGATCCGCTCTCCGCCGAAGGCCAGCGCCGGCTCGCCCGGGTCGAGCGCGCGTTCGGCCGCCCGCCCCCGGCCAGCACGTCGGCCGCCAGCAAGGAAAGCCTGCCGCAATGAGCGAGGTCCACCGTCCCGTCCTGACCGGACACAAGTCGCTCATCGTCGGCATCGCCAACGACGATTCGATCGCTTACGGCTGCGCCAAGGCGTTCCGCGAGGCCGGCGCCGACC
>DATDLP010000343.1:0-5635 GCA_036519255.1 Croceibacterium sp. | reverse complement strand
CAGCAGCCCGGAGCGTCGCTCCTCGGCCAGCTCATTGCCATTCATCGGTAGAAACGCGCCCCTTTCCTTGTGCGAAGCACCAGTTGCCCGCGCAACGATAGAGCCGCCGGACTGGCAAATATGCCATCGCATTGCAAGCGTGACGGTTCCGCGACGCCTCGTGGACGCACCTCAGTCCGCCGTTCCGCGCATTGCCGGGACCGCCGCGGCGGCGTCCTCGGGATCGATCCCCGGCGGCGGCGCAGCGCTGATCCGCTCGGCCCGGCGGGCAACGCGGCCGGCGCGCTGCACGGCGCGGATCAGCCGGGGATAGACCCCGCAGCGGCACAAGTTGGAGATCGCCTGCTTGATCTCCTCCTCGCTCGGGTTGGCATTGCGCTGGAGCAGCGCAGCGGCGGCGATCGCGATGCCGGGGGTGCAGAACCCGCACTGGATCGCCTGCTCGGCCACCAGCGCCTGCTGAACCGGGTGCGAGCGGTCGCGCGACAGACCCTCGATCGTGGTCACGATGCGCCCCTCGGCTTCCGCGACGGTGACCAGGCAGCTCCTGAGCGCAGCGCCGTCGACCAGCACCATGCAGGCGCCGCAGTCGCCGACCCCGCAGCCGTACTTGGTGCCCGTGAGGTTGGCCGCGTCGCGCAAGGCCCACAGCAGCGGCGTCTGCGGATCCATGTCGAACCGCACCGGACGGTCGTTGACGGTGAGATCGGTCATCCGGGCGCGTAGCTCTCGAGATAGCCGCAGCGGGTGCATCGATGGGTCTCGACCGCGAGCTGCCGCTTCTTGCGCACCTTGACCGTGCCGAACCAGCCCTTCTCAGGCGCGCCTTCGATCCATTCGGTCACGTCCTTCATGTTGCTGTCGCGCTGCTCGAGCAGAAACCCCTGCTCCATCCGCCCGCCGCACTTCGCGCACGACTTGCTCACTCGCGCCAGCTCCGGTCGACGGTGTCGAGCTTGCGCTTCCACGCCTCGAAGTCGAGCTTGCCGAAGTCGGCGGTGAGCATCTTGTCGCGGTCGCGCTGGTGCACCTCGACCACTTCGGGCGGCACGTGGATCGGCTTGCCCAGCGCGCTGGTCTTGACCTGGATCTCGCACGCGCGCTGCAGCATGTAGTAGTTGAGGAACATCGCCGGCAGCGTCTCGGCCATGACCACCGGCCCATGGTTGCGCAACATCAGCACGCGCTTGTTGCCGATGTTCTGCACCAGCCGCTCGCCTTCTTCCGCGCGCACCGTGATGCCCTCGAAGTCGTGGTAGCCGATCGCGCCGTCGAAAAAGCACGAATAGAAGTTGGTCGGCGTCAGCCCGTCCTCGCTCGAGCACACCGCCATCGTGTCGGGCGTGTGGGTGTGGACGATCGCGTGCGCCCACGGCAGCCGCTGGTGGAACACCGAATGCTGGGTGAAGCCGGCGAGGTTGACCGGATACGGGCTGCCGCACAGCTTGTTGCCGTCGCTATCGATCTTGACCAGGTTGCTCGCGGTCACCTCGGACCACAGCAGGCCGAACGGGTTGATCAGGAACGCCTCTTCACCGGGTACACGCACGGTGATGTGGTTGTAGATCGATTCCGACCAGCCGAGCATGTCGAAGATGCGGTAGCAAGCGGCGAGGTCCTGCCGCGCGGCCCATTCGGCCTCGCTGCATTCTGGGTTGCGCCTGAGTTGCGTGGCCATGCCGGGTCTCCTCTGCCGCGACGGTCCTTAGCGGTTGACTCCCCGCGCGCCAATGGCGAGCCATGCAGGGGGCGAGGAGGACGCGCGATGGCGAGGATGCTCGGTTTCGGCCGGCCGACGGGCGCGGTGATGCAGGCCTGCTACGTCGTGCCCGACCTCGCCCGGGCGATCGACTTCTACGTGCGCACGCTCAACGTCGGCCCGTTCTTCGTGCTGCCGCACCGCACGGCGCCCGACCGTATCTACCGGGGCCAGGTGGCGCCGACCGAAGTCAGCCTGGCGATGGGCTTCGCCGGCAGCATGCAGATCGAGCTGATCGAGCAGCACGACGCGGCGCCGTCGCTGTTCCGCGAGGCGATCGCGCACCACGGCTACGGCTTCCATCACTTCGGCATCGCGCACGAGGACGTGCCCGGGGTGCTGCCGAGCTATCTCGGCGAAGGCTACGAAGTGGTCGGCCGCTCGCCGGTACCGACCGGCGGCGAAGTGGTGTTCCTCGAGCCGCCGAACCCGGTGCACCCGGGCTACCTCGAGCTGCTGCCCGCGACCGCGGACATGGACCAGCGATTCACCCGGTTCTGGCAGGCCTCGGTCGGCTGGGACGGGCTCGATCCGATCCGGCCGTTCGCCTGAAACGGCACAGCGGCGCCATGGCGATTGACTTTGTCCCGCCGATTGGCGAGCCATGACCGCAAGGACTCCGGAGCACAGCTGGAGCGGGAGAGGTTCATGACAAGCGAGCTCGGCTACGGGCAGCCGATGGGCGGTATCGCCCAGACGGCGTTCATCGTCCCCAACCTGCACGAGGCGATCGGTCGCTGGGTCAGCGACATGCGCGCCGGGCCGTTCTTCGTGCTGCCGAACTTCCTCGTGCCGGGCCAGATCTATCGCGGCGAGCCGTCGCGCTCGGACATCACCATCGCGATGGGCTTCGCCGGACATATGCTGATCGAGCTGATCCAGCCGCTCGACGACAATCCCTCGGTGTACAAGGAAACGATCGAACTGCGCGGCTACGGCTACCACCACGTCGGTATCGCCTGCGCCGACGTCGACGCCGACAGCCTCGCCTACCAGGCGCGCGGCTACGTCGAGGCCTTCCGAGCCGCGGTGCCGACCGGCGGCGAGGTGGTCTACCTCGACAACGGCACCGGCGCGCAGCTCGGCTTCATCGAGTTGCTGCCGGTGACCCCCGGCATGGACGCGACCTTTACCCGTTTCTGGGAGGCCTCCCGCGAATGGGACGGCAACGATCCCGTCCGCTCCTTCCTCTGATCCCGAACACGCAGGAACCCTGACATGACGCCCAGCGCCAACACGCCGCACGGTAACTGGATGAACAATTCGGCCGGATACCAGATGCTGCTGGTGTTCCTGCTCAGCCTCAACTTCGGCATCGTGTTCTTCGATCGGCAGGCGCTCAACGTGCTGATGCCCTCGGTGCAGCCGGAACTGGGGCTTACCCAGACGCAGATCGGGATCATCGCCGGCGGCCTCAGCTTCACCTGGGCGATCGCCGCGTTCTTCTACGGCCGGCTGTCGGACTCGCTCGGCAAGCGCAAGGTGCTGCTGATCTTCGCCACGCTCGCCTTCTCGGCGTGCTCGTTCCTGACCGGCCTTGCCACGACGTTCGCGCTGCTGCTCGGCGCGCGGCTGCTGATGGGCGCGGCCGAAGGCGGCGTCATGCCGATCAGCCACGCGATGGTGGCGAGCGAAGTCGATCCCAAACGCCGCGGGCTGGCCCAGGGCGTGGCGCAGAACCTCGGCTCCAACCTGCTCGGCAGCTTCGCCGCCCCAGTCGTGCTGGTCGCCTTCGCCAGCGCGTTCGGCTGGCGCGAGGCGTTCTATCTCGCCGGCGTGCCGGGCATCATCAGCGCGGTGCTGATGTGGTTCATGCTCAAGGAGCCCGTGCCGGTGGCCAAGCCGGCGAGCCACGAAGAGCAGTCGATGACGATCGCGCAGGCCTTCAAGGTCCGCAACATGTGGGTTTGCGTGGTGGTCGGCGTGCTGATGGTCGCCCATTTCGTGACCACCTGGGCGTTCATGCCGCTCTACCTGGTGCAGACCAAGGGGTTCGACGAGATCACCGCGAGCTGGATCATGGGCTCGCTCGGCATCGCCGCAGCGATCTATGCGTTCGCCATCTCGGGCCTGTCGGACTTCATCGGCCGCAAGCCGGTGATGGTGTTCCTGCCGTTCCTGTCGGTGGTCGGACCGCTGGCGGCGATGTTCTACGACGGCTCGCCCACCGTGCTGGTGGCGATCTTCTTCGCCGGATGGGCGGTCAACGGCGTGTTCCCGATCTTCATGGCGACGATCCCGTCCGAGAGCTTCCGGCCGCTCCACCACGCGACCGTGCTCGGCCTCGCGATGGGCGCCTGCGAGATCCTCGGCGGCGTGTTCGGCCCGCCGATCGCCGGCTTCCTCAACGACAACCTGGGTGTCGATTCCTTCCTGTGGATGCTGATCGTGCTGGCGGTGGTCAGCGGGTTCGTCTCGATGGGCCTGCGCGAGACCGCGCCCGCGGCGCTCGCGCGCAAGGGCCTGCAACCGCAGGTCGCGTAGGCGCCGCCGATCCGCTAGACTTCAGTGCAGCAGAGTCCCGGCGGCAGGGACCTGAGAGGAGAACCATGCCCGAAACCCCCACCACCGAGCCGTGGGCCGGCACCCCGCCGGTCCCGCACGCCTTCCGCCCCGGCGCGCTGCCCGAGGCCTACATGTCCAAGATCGCCGAAGGCGACGAGAGGCTGTGGGTGCCGATCGGCCGGCCGATGGTCGAGGACGTCTATTCCAAGCCGGTGTGGATCAGCCCGACGCTCAACATGTGGGCCGACGTGCTGATGGCCAAGAAGCCGTGCATCGTGAACCGGCACTATCACCCGAAGCCGATCTGGGCCTACACGATCAGCGGCAAGTGGGCTTACCTCGAGCACGAGTGGACCGCGACCGCGGGCGACTTCATCTTCGAAACCCCGGGCGAGAGCCACACGCTGGTCTCGTACGAACACCCCGATCCGATGAAGGTGTTCTTCGTCGTCTCGGGCCCGCTGATGTGGCTCGACGAGCAAGGCAACACGGTCGGCCATTACGACGTGTTCGACTACATGCGCGATGCCCGCGCGCATTACGAGGAATGCGGCGTAGGCGCCGGCTACCTCGACACCCTCATCCGCTAGGAGCACCCCCAATGGCCACCCAGATGAAAGCCCCGCCCTCGACCAAGAAGGAGATCGTCGACGTCGGCTTCGAATACCGCGACCTCGTCGCGCGGCATTCGCCCGGCGGGCGCTACATCGACGCGCAGACCGACGTCGATAGCCCGTGGGTCCCGTTCGGCGAGACCGCGGCGATCAAGCACCTCTCGTTCGACGTGCGCCGCAACCTGTTCTCGAACATCCTGTGGGTGAAGGGCCCGGGCGTGGTCGGCACCCACTTCCACCGCGGCACGATCACCATGGTCTGCCTCGAAGGCTCGGTGCGCTACCTCGAGTACGACTGGGTGGCGACCCCGGGCGGGCTGATCCTCGAGGTCCCCGGCGAAAGCCATACGCTGGTCACCGAGCATCCGAACGGCGTGAAGCTGTTCGGCTGGATGGAAGGCCCGATCGAGTTCTACGACGACCAGGGCGCCTTCGTGCAGACGGTCGACGTGTGGTGGATGATGAACCACTACGAGAGCTACTGCAAAGAGCAGGGCATCGCGATCAACCCGAAGCTGTACCTGTGACCGAAGGCCCCAGGACCCTCGACCAGTTCGACATCCGCGGCCGCTCGGCGCTGGTCACCGGCGCCGCCAGCGGCATCGGCCTCGCCTATGCCGAGTGCATGGCCGAGGCCGGCGCGAAGGTGACGCTGACCGACATCGATGCCGAAGGCGCGGCACGCGAGGCGCAGCGGCTGGTCGACGCGGGCTACGAGGCGCGCTGGGGGGTGTGCGACGTGTCGAAGCTCGACCAG
>DATDLP010000342.1:0-7140 GCA_036519255.1 Croceibacterium sp. | reverse complement strand
GATCGCAGCCGCGAGTGGTTGGCGCGTCCCCTGGAGCACCCCTGGGCCCAAGCACTCGGGCGCGTGTCTTACAGCGTGTACCTGGCCCACCTGCCGCTGCTGGCCGTCGTCCAGTTCGGCCTGCTGAATTTGGCCCCCGGGCTCGATCGGGTCCAGCACGCCTGCCTTCTGTTCGGGGGGACGGTGCTCGTCACCCTGCCCGTGGCCAGTGTGCTCTACGCGACGATCGAGGCCCCGTTCATCCGCTGGGGGAACGCCTTGGCGCTCGCGTGGGCTGGGCGTTCCTCGGCGGTCGGCCCCGCGCGGGCACGCGCAGCCAGCTGGTCATAGCCCGGCCTCGAATGGAGCGCCGGCGCCGGTCATGGCGCGCCGTGGGCGCCGCGCGGTTATACTCACCCCATGCCGACCCGAGAAGCACGCATGTCGATCAGCAGCGTCACGGTCACCGGCGGCGCGATCAGCTCGTCCGAGGTTGAAGCCGTCGCTCGCAGCCGGGCCCGCGTCGTGCTGGGAGACACCGCGCGAGCTCGCTTGGGCGCTGCACGCGTTGCGCTCGAAGCGGCCATGGCCGAAGGGCAGGTCCTGTACGGCGTGAACACGGGGTTCGGATCGCTGGCGCGCCAACGCGTGTCGAGCGACCAGTTGCGCCAGATCCAGCGTAACCTGGTCTTGTCTCATGCTGCCGGTGTCGGCGAGCCGCTCCCCGACGCGGTGGTGCGAGCGATGCTGTTCGTGCTCGTGGCGTCGCTCGCGCGCGGCTTCTCCGGGGTCCGGCCGGAGCTGGTCGAACGCCTGATCGCGCTCTTGAATGCCGGGGTGACGCCGGTCGTGCCCGCAGCGGGCTCGGTCGGTGCGTCGGGCGATCTAGCACCGCTGGCCCACGCCGCCCTGGTCCTGATCGGCGAAGGCGAGGCGAGCTTCGGCGGCGAGCGCCTGAGCGGCAGCATGGCTCTGGCGCGCGTGGGTCTGACAGCGCTGGAGCTCGAGGCGAAGGAGGGGCTGGCCCTGATCAATGGCACGCATTTGATGGCGGCCTCCGCGGCGTTGTCGCTGCTCGATATCGAGCGGGTGTTTGCGGCTGCGCTGGTGGCTGCAGCCATGTCGATCGACGCCTGCCGAGGCACCGACGAGTTTCTCGATCCCGGCGTGCACCTCGCGCGCGGTCAGCACGGTCAGAGCGAAGTGGCGAGCCGGCTGGCAGCGCTGATCGCTGGCAGCCAGATCGTGCCGTCGCACCTGCACGGCGACCCCCGGGTTCAGGATCCGTACTCGCTCAGGTGCGCGCCGCAAGTTCTCGGAGCCTGCCTCGACGCCATTCGCTTTGCGCGCGGCGTGGTCGAGCGCGAGCTCGGAGCGGTCACCGACAACCCGCTCGTGTTTGCAGATCGCGAGGCGCCGGCGCGGCGCGTCGTGAGCGCGGGCAACTTTCACGGCATGCCGCTGGCGCTCGCGCTCGACACGCTGTGCATCGCGCTGAGCCATGTGGCGGGCATCGCGGAACGCCGCGTCTACTATATCCTCGCCGCCTCCGACTCCGAGAACCGCCTGAACCCGCACTTGTCGCCGATCCCTGGCACGCATTCGGGCTTGATGATTGCCCAGTACACCGCCGCGGCCTGTTGCAACGAGCTGATCGGCCTGGCGACACCGGCTAGCGTTTCCAACATTCCGACTAGCGCGGGCATGGAGGACTACAACTCCTTCGGCGCCTACGCTGCCTACAAGGTGCGCCGCGCCGTCGAGCGTCTCGCGCAAGTCGTGAGCATCGAGTTGCTGTGCGCCGCCGAAGCGCTCGAGTATCAGCGGCCGCTGCGCTCCGGGGACGGTGTAGAGCGCGCACACACCAGCGTGCGTCAGGTCGTCTCGCGTCGCACGGAAGATCGCCCCCCGGCGCCGGACATCGCGGCGCTCGAGGCGCTGGTCCTTTCTGGCTGTTTCTTGGGCTAAGCTATGCGAAAGGTTGCTTCGTGACCCAGCGCTCCGACACTAGACGGCAGTCCCTTCCACGGCCCGTGCGCGCGCCGCGCGGCTCTTCCAGGACCTGCAAGAGCTGGCACACCGAAGCGGCGCTCAGGATGCTGATGAACAACCTCGACCCCGAGGTGGCCGAGGATCCCGATCGGCTCGTCGTCTACGGCGGGCGAGGACAGGCCGCCCGTTCCTGGGAGGCGTTCGACGCCCTGGTCGCCTGCCTCCAGCGGTTGGGTGACGACGAGACCTTGCTCGTGCAATCAGGCAAGCCCGTCGGCGTGCTCCGAACCCACGAGTTTGCTCCGCGTGTGCTGATCGCCAACAGCAACTTGGTCCCGCATTGGGCCACTCAGGCGCACTTCGACGAGCTCGTGCAGAAGGGCCTGATGATGTTCGGTCAGATGACCGCTGGTTCCTGGATCTACATCGGAACCCAGGGCATTCTGCAAGGCACCTTCGAGACGTTCTCGATCTGCGCCCGGCAGCACTTCGGCGACAGTCTGGCGGGGCGCCTGGTGGTGACCGCCGGTTCGGGCGGCATGGGCGGCGCGCAGCCGCTCTCCGTCACCATGAACGGCGGGGTGTGCCTGATCGCGGACGTCGATTCCGCCAAGCTCGAGCGCCGGCGGGCGACGCGGTACCTGGACGAGATCGCGCCGACTCTCGACGCCGGCATCGAACGCGCGCGCGACGCACGCGCGAAGCAGCAGGCGCTTTCGGTGGGGGTCGCCGTCAATGCCGTCGCGTTGCTCGAGCGATTGCTGGAGCTAGGGGTGACGCCCGACGTCGTCACGGACCAGACCAGCGCCCACGATGTGCTGAGCTATTTTCCGCTCGGCTCGTCCTTGGAGGAAGCGGCAGAGCTGCGGCGGACCGATCCCGAGGCGTACGCGGCGCGCAGCACCAGTACCATGGTGCAACATGTGCAGGCCATGGTCGGGTTGCTCGAGCGTGGGGCCGTCGTGTTCGACTACGGGAACAACCTGCGCCAGCGCGCGAAAGAAGCCGGTTTCGAGCGGGCCTTCGAGTTTCCGGGGTTCGTTCCGGCCTATATTCGCCCCGAGTTCTGCCTCGGGCGTGGGCCGTTCCGCTGGGCCGCGTTGTCGGGCGATGCGAACGACATTCACACCATCGATCGCGCGCTGCTCGAGCTGTTTCCCGAAGACGCGGCGCTGCAACGCTGGCTCACGTTGGCGCCGGAACGCGTCGCGTTCCAGGGCTTACCCGCGAGGATCTGCTGGCTAGGCCTCGGCCAACGCGACCGCGCTGCCCTGCTGTTCAACGATCTGGTGCGCCAGGGAGCACTCGCGGCCCCGATCGTGATCGGTCGCGATCACCTGGACTGCGGCTCGGTGGCTTCCCCGAATCGCGAAACCGAGAGCATGCGCGACGGGTCGGACGCCGTCAGTGACTGGGCGATTCTTAATGCGCTCGTCAGCACCGCGAGCGGCGCCTCGTGGGTCAGCTTTCACCACGGTGGGGGTGTCGGCATCGGCTACTCGCAGCACGCCGGCCAGGTCACCGTCGCCGACGGCTCCGCACGAGCCGCCGAGCGGCTCTCCCGGGTGCTCACCAACGATCCGGCGCTCGGCGTGCTGCGGCACGTGGATGCCGGCTACCCTCAGGCTAGCGCTTGCGCGCGACAGGCCGGGCTCCTGATCCCCATGCCCCGTGACGAGGACGGCGAGTGAGCGGCGTGCCCCACACGCGCCCCGCGGTTTGGCCGGCGGTGCGCGAGGGCCGCTTCGCCAGGTCGATCCAGACTGGCTCGCCGTCGGGGGCGCGCCTCGCGCTGCTCGGTCTGCCCGATGACACCGGCGTGCTGCTCAATCGGGGCCGGCCCGGTGCCAAGCAGGGTCCGGCTGGTTTTCGGCAGGTGCTCGCCGGCTTCGGCACGACCTGGGACGGCGTTGACGACGCGAGCCTGACGCTTCCCATCTATGACGCGGGCGACGTCGAACCAGCGCCGGGTGACGACGAGCGCGCGCTGTGCGAGACCCACGGGCGCATCGAGGCCGCGGTGAGCGAGCTCCGCCGCTCGGGGCTCGTGGTCGTCGGCATCGGCGGCGGGCATGACCTCACGTTTCCCAGTGTGGCGGCCGTCGGTGCAGCTCACGGCGCCCCGCTCGGTGGCATCAACCTGGACGCCCACCTGGACGTGCGGGCCCGGGTCGGGTCAGGCATGCCGTTTCGCCGCCTGATCGAACGCGGCGTGCTCGACCCACGGCGCTTCGTCGAGCTGGGGCTCGGTCGCTTCGCGAACGACCAGGCCGACCTCGACTGGCTGCGCGAGCGAGGAGGACAACTAGTGTTCGCTCGCGAGATTCAACGAGGCGGCCTCGATCTCGACCGCGAGTTCGATCGCGCCTTCGCCGCGGGCCCTGGCTTCGTCAGCATCGACCTCGACGGACTCGATCAGAGCGTGGCTCCCGGCGTCAGCGCGCCCAACCCCTGCGGCCTCGGCGTGTCGCACGCGCTCGAGCTCTGCGAGCGCGCCGGGCAGGACGCGCGCGTGCTTCATTTCGACTTGATGGAGCTGAACCCAGCCTACGATCGAGAACAGCACACCGCGCGTGTAGCCGCGCTGTTGTTCCTGCATTTCGTCGCGGGCTTTCGCAGGCGTGCTGTATGAGCCTGCTCGTTTACGGGGCTCGCATCGTCGTTGGCGACGCTCGCGCAGAAGCCTACCTCGGGAGCGTACGCATCGAAGCTGATCGCATCGTGGAAGTGGGGGCCGGGCTCGAGCCTCGCGCGGGCGAACAGGTGATCGAGGCGGGCGGTCGCGTGCTCTTGCCGGGCTTCGTCGACGCGCACACGCACGCGATCTATGCGGGGGATCGCTTGGACGAATTCGATCTCAAGCAGCAGGGTCAGAGCTACCTGCAGATCCTCGCGGCGGGCGGCGGCATCTTGGCGACCGTACGGGCGGTGCGTCAGGCTAGCGTCGAGGCCCTCGCCGAGGGTCTGCTACAGCGGCTTCTCGTGATGCTGCGCGAGGGCACGACCAGCGTGGAAGTCAAGTCGGGGTACGGCCTCGGCACCGACGACGAGCTCAAGTTGCTCCGCGCGATCCGGCTCGCGGCGACACGCTTTCCCGGCACACTGGTGCCGACCGCCTTGCTGGGCCATGCGTTGGATCCGGAACGACCCGATCTCGTGGAGCGCACGCTGGCTGAAACCCTGCCCGCCGTGCACGCCGAGTTTCCCGGCATCACCGTCGACGCCTACTGTGAACGGGGGGCATGGTCGGTGGCGGACTGCCGTCGTCTTTTCGAACGGGCGCGGGAGCTCGGTCACCCTCTGCGCTTGCACGCCGACCAGTTCAATGCGCTCGGCGGCGTCGAGCTTGCGCTCGAGCTGGGAGCGCTGAGCGTCGACCACCTCGAGGCGACCTCACCGGCCATGCTCGAGCGCCTCGCCGAGAGCGGCACCTTCGGCGTGCTCTTGCCCGTCAGCGGGTTTCACACCGACGATCGCTATGCCGACGCTCGCACCTTCGCCGACGCCGGCGGTCAGTTGGTCCTCGCGAGCAATTGCAATCCCGGCTCGGCTCCGAGTTCGTCGATGCCCTTCGTGCACGCGCTCGCGCTGCGCAAGCTCGGCTTGAGCGCGCTCGAAGCCATCGCCGCAACGACGAGCACCGCCGCACGCTTGCTCGGCCTCGCGGACCGCGGCACGATCGCGCCGGGCCGGCGTGCCGATCTGGTGCTGCTGCGGCACCACGACCCGCGCCTCCTCGGCTACGAGATCGGTGGCAATCCCGTCGAGCGCGTCGTCGTCGCCGGCCGCGAATGGCCGCCGATCGCGAAGGCTGGCGTCAGCGTGCCTGCGCCCGAATGACCTGGCGCGCGCTTGCGCTGGATGACCGGCGCCGAAGAACAATCTGAACTGGGCCCAACGCCCGGGTGCGTGGACGCCTGATCTCATGCGGAGAGAAGGATCGGCAAACCGCGTAGGTGCTCCGATGGCCAACAAGAGGTCTCTCATGCTGAAGAAGGAAGAGCCGCACGTCGTGATCATCGGCGCGACGCGCAGCAGGACTACGTCGAGCTCGACGACGAGAGATACCGGCGCGCACCGTGCTGTGGGCGGCCGGCGTCAAGGCGAGCCCGCTCGCCGCGCAGCTCGGAGTCCCGCTCGATCGAGCTGGGCGGGTATGGGTCGAGGACGACCTGACCATCCGATCGCCCCGAAGTGTACATCGTCGGCGATCTCATCGCTCGCACCCAAAACGGCAAGCAGCTGCCGGCGGTCGCGCCGCTCGCGCTGCAGAGCGGCGAACAAGTGGCCCGAAACATCCGCCTCGCCGTCGAAGGCAAGGCTGGGGAGCCGTTCGTCTACATCGACAAAGGAGCGATGGCGACCATCGGTCGTAACCGGGCAGTGGCCCAGATCGGTCGCTTTCGCTTTTAGGGGATCTTCGCCTGGTGGCTGCGGCTGCTGGTGCACCTGATGAGCCTGGTCGGCTACAAGCGCCGCGCCGTCGTGCTCTTCGAGTGGGCCTGGGCGTACTTCACCTGGCAGCGGCGCTCGCGCGTGATCCTCGAGGTGCCACCCGCCCCCGCGCCCGATCGCTCGTCGATTCACGGCCGCCGGCTGGTCCCGGCGCCGGCACCCACCAAGCTGAAGCTGACGCGCAGCGGGACTTGAGGACACCCCGACACCCCCTGATGCCCCGATGCCCCTGCCGCGATGCCCCTGCCGCGATGCCCCGATGCCCCGATGCCCCGACACCCGGATGCCCCGATGCCCGCTGATGCCCCGATGCCCCGATGCCCCTGCCGCGATGCCCCTGCCGCGATGCCCCGATGCCCTGCCCCGATGCCCCCACCCGCCGCGCGTTCCGCGCGGCGACCTCCCCCAAGTCCGCGCTGCGCGCGAACGGGGGAGGTGCTGGGGGTTTCACGGGCGCGGGGGGGCCGGCGCGTGGCGGCCCGCGCGCTGCAGTGCGAGGTAGCCAGCACTAGGCCTGTGCGCGCGCGTCGCAGTGAGGTAGTCACGCGGCTTGTGCGCGCGCCGCTCTTGCGGGTTCGGGCGTCAGGGTCGGGGTCGCGGCGTCAGGGTCGGGGTCGGGCGTCAGGTAATCGCCGGTCAAAACCGGCAGGAGACGGTAGGTGAGCAATAGGAAGATACATCAACGACTAGGACAAGACCTACCCCGGGAGGAGT
>DATDLP010000341.1:0-12948 GCA_036519255.1 Croceibacterium sp. | reverse complement strand
ACTCGCCGAGCTCGAGGCCGCGCTACGCGCCGCCGAGCATCTGCTGCGCGAAGACGGCCGGCTGGCGGTGGTCAGCTTCCACAGCCTCGAGGACCGCATCGTCAAGCAGTTCCTGCGCGAAGCCGCCGGGGCCGTTGCGCGCACGAGCCGCCACTTGCCCGAGGTCGAGGCGGGGCCCGAGCCGACGTTCGCCGGCCTGGCCAAGGCGGTGCGCCCGTCCGACGCCGAAGCGCTGCGCAATCCGCGCGCCCGCTCGGCGACCCTCCGCGCGGCGATCCGCACCGCCGCACCCGCAAGGCAGCATCAGGGAGAGGCAGCATGACCTCGCACAGCCGCATCCGCCGCATCGGCTGGTTCGCCGCCCTGGCGACGTGCGTGATGCTGTATCTGACGCTGCATCTGAAGGTTAATGCGGTTCACAGCGAGGTGGTCCGCGCCGAGCGCCGGATCGTGGCGCTCGAGCAGCAGAAGCTGCTGCTCGAGACCGAGTTCGAGACCCGCTCCAACCAGCTTCAGCTCGAGGCGTGGAACCGCGTCGATTTCGGTTTCACGCCGCCGAGCGCCGAGCAGTTCCTCGAGGACGAGCGCCAGCTGGCCAGCTTCGGCGAGCCGCGCGCGGCCGGGGCGCCCGAGCCGATCCGGGTGGCGGGCGGGGGTGGCGAGCTGCCCGAGTACCCGGAGCTGGTCTCGCCGCTGACCGGCAAGCCGATCGACGAGAAGCTGCTCGAGCCGGCGTCCGGCCGCGAGCTCGCGGCCGCCCGTTTCGCCGAGGGCACCATGCGCATCCCGCTCGCCGCGGTGATCGAGGCGCGCCGGTGAACGGCCTCGCGGCACAAGTCCAGGTCCCGACCGGGCGTATCCGGCTGGTCGACGTCCGCCGGCGCTCGCTGCTGGTCGCCCAGCTTCGCGTCCTGCTCGTGGGCTTCGTATTCTTCGTGCTCACCTTCGCTGCGCTGCTGCGCATCGCCTGGCTCGGAGTCGTGCAACCGGCGCCGGCCGAGCGCTCGATGGCCGATGCGCTTCTCCCGCCGCGCGGCGAGATCACCGACCGCAACGGCGTGCCGCTGGCGCGCGCGTTCCCGGCTTATGCCTTGTGGTTCAATCCCGAGGCGATGGACGACGGCGGAACCCCGCTGGTCCGCTCGCCGCGCGAAGTGGCCGCGGAGCTGCGCAAGATCTTCCCCGACCTCGATGAGGCGGAGGTCGCCCGCCAGCTTGCTTCGGGCAAGCAGGGCTACCTGCGCCGCCGCGTGCTGCCCGAGGACGCCAACAAGGTCTACGCGATCGGCGAACTCGCGCTCGAGCTGCCGCGCGAGACCGACCGGCACTATCCGCAAGGCTCGATGGCCGCGCACGTGCTCGGCTACGTGGAGGACGGGCAGGGCTTCGTCGGGATGGAGGCCGTGCTCAACGACCGGCTCGAGAGCAAGGCCACCCGCGGCGACCCGACTGCGCTGTCGATCGACGTGCGGGCGCAGGGCGCGCTCGAGGACGAGCTCAAGCGCGGCATGCTCGCGGTCAACGCGGTCGGGGCCGCGGGGATCGTGCTCGACGTCGACACCGGCGAGGTCATGGCGCTCGCTTCGCTGCCCGAGTTCGATCCCAACCACGTGGTTCCCGAGGACTTGCAACTGCCCAGGGCGCGCACGGCCATGGGGGAGGTGCCGCGCAGCTTCAACAAGGTCACCAACCAGGTCTACGAGCTCGGCTCGACCTTCAAGCCGCTGACGGTGGCAGCCGCGATCGACGCCGGCACGATCACCGACCTGTCGCGGCGGTATGGGGCGACCCCGTTCCCGGTCGCCGGCTTCACGATCCGCGACAGCCATCCGCTCGGCGCCTCACTCAATGTGCCCGAGATGCTGATCCACTCGTCGAACGTCGTCACCGCGCACGTGGTCGACGATCTCGGTCCCGCGCGACTCAAGCAGGTCATGGCCGATCTCGGCATGAACGAGCGGCCGTACATCGAGCTGCCGGCGCGCGGCTTCCCGATCTGGGCCAGCGGCGACTGGCCGCGGCTGCGGGCCATGACGGTCGGCTACGGCCACGGCATCGCGGTCACCCCGCTCCACCTCGCGAGCGCCTACGCGACGATGGTCAACGGCGGCATCTGGCGTCCCGCCACGCTGAAGAAGGTCGAGCCCGGCGAGGTCAACCGCGGCCGGCGCGTGTTCCGGGCCAGCACCAGCGCGCGGATGAACCAGCTGCTGCGGATGATCGCGGTCTACGGCACCGGCCGCAACGCCAACGCCCCGGGGTTCCGCGTCGGCGGCAAGACCGGCAGCGCCGAGAAGCCGAGCGCGAACGGCTACAACAAGTCCTCGCTGGTCTCGACCTTCGCCGCCGCCTTCCCGATGGACAAGCCGCGCTTCGTGGTGATCGTGATGTTCGACGAGCCGAAGGGCACGCAGGCGAGCTCGTTCCAGCGCACCGCCGCGTGGAACGCGGCGCCGACGGTGGGCCGGCTCATTCCGCGGATCGGCCCGCTGCTCGGCGTGCTACCCGACGAGACGCGCGATATCGACCTCACCGACCTGCGGCCGCTGGTCGGCGACGACGGGAGCGAGGGATGAAGCTCGCCCGCCTGGCCCAGGCGGCCGGCATGGACGCGGGAAGCTACGGCGACGCCCAAGTCACCGGTTTCGCGATCGATCACCGCAAGGTTGCGCCCGGCACCGTGTTCGGCGCCTTCCGCGGTACCTTGGCCAATGGCGAGGACTACATTCCGGCGGCGATAGCGGCCGGCGCGATCGCGGTTGTCGCGCGCCCCGAGGCCGATGTTGCGGGCGCCGCGCATCTGGCCGATCCGGAGCCGCGCCGCGCGTTCGCGCAGTTCGCGGCGGAATTCTTCCGCCCGGTGCCCGAAACGCTGGTCGCGGTGACCGGGACCAACGGCAAGACCTCGACCGTCGAGATGACCCGGCAGATCTGGCGCATGTGCGGCCATCGCGCGGCGTCGATCGGCACGCTCGGCGTTACCACGCCCGGCGAGAGCGTCTCGACCGGTCTGACCACGCCCGACATCGTCACCTTCCTATCCAACATGACCGGGCTCGCGCGCGAGGGCGTGAGCCACGTCGCGTACGAAGCCTCGAGCCACGGCCTCTCGCAGTACCGCAACGAAGGCCTGCCGGTGAAGGCGGGCGCGTTCACCAACCTTTCACGCGATCACCTCGATTACCACGCCGACATGGAGGACTATTTCGCCGCCAAGATGCGGCTGTTCTCGGAGGTCGTGGACGAAGGCGGAGCGGCCGTGGTGTGGGCCGACGACGCCTGGAGCGAGCGGGCTGTTGCAGCGGCGCGAGCCCGCTCGCTTTCCGTCTTTACCGTCGGCGAAGCGGGTGAAGGCATCCGCCTGCTTGGCCGTAAACCCGGGCTATTGGGGCAGGATCTTGAGATCGAGCATGAAGGCCGCTGGCGCAGGCTGACCCTTCCGCTCATCGGCGCCTACCAGGCCGCCAACGCGCTGGTCTCGGCCGGCCTGGCGCTGGTCACCGGCGAGGACCCCGACAAGGTGTTCGACGCGCTCGGCCGGCTGCAGCCGGTGCGCGGTCGGCTCGAGCGGGCGGCGATCGCGGCCAGCGGCGCGCCGGTCTACATCGATTACGCGCACACGCCCGATGCGATCGGTGCGGCGATTGCCGCGCTGCGACCGCACGTGACCGGCCGGCTGATCACGGTGTTCGGCGCCGGCGGCGACCGCGACGTGGGCAAGCGCGCGCAGATGGGCGAGGTCGCCGCGGCGCATTCGGAACTGGTCATCGTCACCGATGACAATCCGCGCGGCGAAGATCCGGCAGCGATCCGGCTGCAGGTGCTGGCCGGCGCGCCGGGTGCGCGCGAGGTCGGCGATCGGCGCGCGGCGATCCACGCGGCGATTGCCGAGGCCGACGCGGGCGACATCGTCCTCGTCGCGGGCAAGGGTCACGAGCAGGGTCAGATCGTCGGCGCCGGCGAGGCGACGCGTGTTCTTCCATTCGACGACGTCACGGTCGCGCGCGAATGCGCCGCCGAGCTGGCAGGAGCCAATCCATGAATGCGGTGCTCAAGACCTTGCGCTGGCCCACCAGCGACCGCGACGCCAGGCGGCTCGCGCTGTGGACCGCCGACGAGGTCGCCGGCGCCACCGGCGGCACCGCGAGCAGCGCGTTTCAGGCCGCGGGGGTCGAGATGGATTCACGCGACGTCCGTTCGGGCGACCTGTTCTTCGCGCTCAGGGGCGAGAGCCTCGACGGCCATCTTTATGTCGACAAGGCCTTCGCCAACGGCGCCGCCGCGGCAGTGGTCGAGAAGCCGATCCCGCAGCCGCACATCCTGGTCGAGGATACCTCGAAGGCGCTCGAGCTTCTCGCGAAGTCGGCGCGCGAGCGGGCTTCGGCGCGGGTGGTCGGCGTGACCGGCTCGGTTGGCAAGACCGGGGTCAAGGAAGCCATTTTCGCCTCGCTCGATCGCAGCAGCCGTGGCGCGGCGCATCGCTCGGTGCGCAGCTACAACAACCACGTGGGCGTGCCGCTGAGCCTGTCGCGCATGACCGCGCGGTCGAAGTTCGGCGTGTTCGAAATGGGCATGAACCATGCCGGCGAAATCCTTGGCCTGACGGCACAAGTTCGCCCGCACGTGGCGGTGATCACCACGATCGCTCCGGCGCATATCGAGAACCTCGGCAGCGAAGAAGCGATCGCTGACGCCAAGGCCGAGATCTTCGCCGGGCTCGAGCCGGGCGGAACCGCGGTGATCCCCGCCGACGGCCCGCATTTCGACCGTCTGCACGGGGCGGCGCTCGCTGCCGGGGCGGAGGTCCTTTCGTTCGGGCGCAATCCGCAGGCCGATGTGCGCCTGCTCGACGCGATCCCCTCGGCCAACGGCGGCTCGCTGGTTACGGCCGCGTTCGAGGACCGGCGATTGTGCTATTCGGTCGCCGAGCCCGGGGCCCACTGGGTGGCCAACTCGCTTGCCGTCATGGCAGCCGTCCATGCCGCCGGCGGCGACCTCGGCTCGGCCGGCCTGGCGCTGGCCGAGATGGGCGGGCTCAAGGGCCGCGGCGCGCGCCACCGGCTCAGGGTGTTCGGCGGCCATGCGCTGCTGATCGACGAGAGCTACAACGCCAACCCGGCGTCGATGCGCGCCACGCTGGCGCAGCTCGGGGCGACCCCGGCGTCGCGGCGTATCGCCGTGCTGGGCAGCATGAAGGAGCTCGGCGACTTCTCGGCCGGGTTCCACGCCCAGCTCGCCGAGCCGCTCGAGGCCGCGCACGTCGACTACGTGATACTGGTCGGTGAAGAGATGGTAGCGCTCGCGCGCGAACTGGGGAAACCGGCCAAGAACGCGCTTGGCATTCCGTTCGCCTTCACCCATTGCCAGAACCCGGGCGAAGCAATCGCCGCGCTGGAGGAGTACGGCCTGGCCGGTGGGGACGCGGTGCTTGTGAAGGGCTCGAATTCGGTCGGACTGGGCAGGGTCGTCGCCCACTTCGCCGGCAGGGAAGGCTGAACCGCTCGAATGCTGTATTTGCTCGCTGAATGGCTCGGGTTCGAAGGGCTGTTCAACCTGATCCGCTACCAGACGTTCCGGGCCGGGGCGACGCTGCTGACCGCGCTGTTTATCGGCCTCGTGATCGGGCCGAAATTCATCAACATGCTGCGCGTGCGCCAGGGCAAGGGCCAGCCGATCCGCGACGACGGGCCGCAGACGCACAAGGCCAAAGTCGGCACGCCGACGATGGGCGGGCTGATGATCCTCACCTCGCTGGTCGTCTCGATGCTGATCTGGATGAACCCGGCGACGCCGCTCGTCTGGGCCTGCCTCGCGGTGACGGTCGGCTTCGGCGTGATCGGTTTCCTCGACGATTTCGACAAGGTGACCAAGCGCAGCCACAAGGGCGTCTCGGGCAAGGTCCGGCTGATGCTCGAGTTCATCGTCGCCGGAATTGCCACCTGGATCATCGTCGGACCGGGAAACACCAACGTCTACGTGCCATTCCTGTTCGACCAGTACGTGCCGCTGGGGCCGGTCTACTACGCGTTCGCGGCGCTGGTGATCGTCGGCTTCGGCAATGCGGTGAACCTGACCGACGGGCTCGACGGGCTCGCGACGATGCCGGTGGTGATCGCGGCGGGCGCGTTCCTGCTGATCTGCTACCTCGTCGGCCGCACCGACTATTCGACCTACCTCGGCATTCCGCACGTCCCCGGCGCGGGCGAGCTGACGATCATGTGCGCCGGGATCATGGGCGCCGGCCTCGCCTTCCTGTGGTTCAACGCCCCGCCGGCAGCGGTGTTCATGGGCGACACCGGCAGCCTCGCGCTCGGCGGCGCGCTCGGCGCGATCGCCGTCGCGGCGCACCACGAGATCGTGCTGTTCATCATCGGCGGGCTGTTCGTGATGGAGACAGCGAGCGTGATCATCCAGGTGTTCTGGTTCAAGCGCACCGGCCGCCGGATCTTCCGCATGGCGCCGATCCATCACCACTTCGAGCAGCTCGGCTGGAAGGAATCGACCGTGGTGATCCGCTTCTGGATCATCTCGATCGTGCTCGCCGTGCTCGGCCTCGCGACGCTGAAGCTGCGGTGATCGTTTCGGCAGCCTTTGCAGGCAAGCGCTACGCGGTTCTCGGCCTGGCTCGTTCGGGCATGGCCACCGTCGAGGCGCTGCTGGCGAGCGGGGCCGAGGTCACCGCGTGGGACCGCCGCGAGGGGCCGCGCGAGCAATTGGCCGAGCGCGTGACGATCGCCGATCCGCTGGTGATCGACCTTGCCGGGTTCGACGGCGTGGTGCTGTCGCCCGGGGTGCCGCTCAACACGCACCCGATCGCCGAGCGGGCGCGCGCCGCGGGCGTGCCGCTGATCGGCGACATCGAGCTGTTCGCGCTCGCTCGGCCGACGCTGCCTGCGCACAAAGTGGTCGGGATCACCGGTACCAACGGCAAATCGACCACGACAGCGCTGGTGCACCACATCCTCCAGACCGCGGGCGTGCCGACGACGATGGGCGGCAACATCGGCCTGCCGATCCTCGGGCAGGACCCCCTGCCGGAGGGCGGGGTCTACGTTCTCGAACTGTCCAGCTACCAGATCGATCTGACATTGTCGCTCGACTGCGAGGTCGCGGTGCTGCTCAACGTGACGCCCGATCACCTCGATCGCTATGACAGCTTCGAAGCGTATCGGGCTTCGAAGATACGGCTGTTCGAGATGCAATCTGATCCGCACGTCGCTGTGGTCAGCTCCGAACTCGACGAATGGGACGACGTTTGCGCTGCCCGCGGCCCCCACGGATTCCTGGCAAACTATCTGAACACGCCGGTGATCGAGCTGCTTTCCGACCGCGATTGCTGGCCCACGTTGCGGGGCCCCCATAACCTGCAGAACGTCGAGGCGGCCGTGGTGGCCTGTCACCACCTCGGTGTCGACCACACCAAGATCTGGGTCGGCTTGCGCTCCTATCCCGGCCTCCCGCACCGCATGGAGCGTGTCACCGAGCACAACGGTGTGCTGTTCATCAACGACAGCAAGGCCACCAACCCCGCTTCGACCGCGCCCGCGCTCGGGGCCTATCCGCGCGTCCACTGGATCTGCGGGGGCCTGCCGAAGAGTGACGACCTCGACGAATGCGCGCCGTACTTCGGTCACGTCGTCGCGGCTTACACGATCGGCGAAGCGGGCCCGCGTTTCGCCGAGATCCTCGAGCCGGTCATGCACGTCGAGCGCTGCGAGATGCTGTGCGAGGCGACGCAGCGCGCGATCGCCGCGGCGCAGCCCGGTGAGGTGGTGCTATTCTCGCCGGCTTGCGCCAGCTTCGACCAGTTCCGCGATTACGAGCAGCGCGGCGACAGCTTCCGCAAGCTCGTCGTCGAGCTGACCGGCTCGGCCGAGCGCGAGCCCGCCGCGTTCACCGCGAAGTCGGCCGCATGACCGCCGCGCGGCCCTACATTCCGCGGTCCGGCGAGCGCGCGGCGAAACCCGCGCCGTTCCCGAGCAGCCGCAAGCGCCAGCTGCAGGTCTGGTGGCGCGAGATCGATCGCGTGCTGCTGTTGCTCGTGCTGCTGCTGATGGCGGTCGGTGCGGTCGCGGTCGCCGCCGCCTCGCCGGCCAGCGCGCGCCGGCTGTCGAGCGGCTCGAGTACGCTCGGCGACTTGTACTTCCTCTGGCTGCACCTGCGCTGGCAGTTCGTCGGGCTGCTGGTGCTGTTCGCGACCTCACTCGTTCCGCGCGAACTGGTCCGCCGCGGCGGGATCGTGCTGTGCGCCGGAATGATCGGTGCGCTGCTGCTCGTCCCGATCATCGGCACCGAGGTCAACGGCGCGCGCCGCTGGCTCGATCTCGGGATGCGCTTCCAGCCGAGCGAATTCCTCAAGCCCGCGTTCGCGCTCGCCGTGGCGTGGATCCTCGCCTGGCGCGCACGCGACCCCGAGCTGCCGGTGATCCCGCTGAGCGGCGCGTTGATGGGCATTGTCGTGGTGCTGCTGATGATCCAGCCCAACCTCGGCGATGCGATCCTGTTCGTCGGCTGCTGGTTCGTGCTGGTCATGCTTGCCGGCCTGCCGCTGCAACGCGTCGGTGCGCTCGCCGGCCTCGGTGTCGTGGCGCTGGGGCTGGCCTACGTGTTCTACGACAACGCCCGCCACCGGATCGACATCTTTCTCGGCGGCGGCACTGCTTACGATCAGGTCGATCTCGCCAGCCGCACGCTGATGGCCGGGGGCTGGACCGGTTCGGGGCTGTGGCTTGGCACGAAGAAGATGATCCTGCCCGAGGCGCACACCGACTATATCTTCTCGGTCATCGGCGAGGAGTTCGGCTTGCTGATCTGCGCCGTGGTGGTGCTGCTCTACCTCGCGATCGTCGCGCGGGTGCTCGTGCGCCTGCTCAACGAGGACAACCTGTTCATCGTGCTGGCCGCGACTGGCCTCGTGGCGCTGTTCGGCGGGCAGGCGTTCGTCAACATCCTGGTCAACCTGCAGCTGTTCCCGTCGAAAGGGCTGACGCTGCCGCTGGTCAGCTACGGTGGATCGTCGACCATCGCCCAGTGCCTGCTGGTCGGCCTGCTGCTCGCCATCACGCGGCGCAATCCGTACCTGAGCCGCGAGATGTTCGACTTGCGCGGCGCGCTCGACAAGGACGGCGCGCGATGAGCACCGTTTCGCGCCATTACGTGCTGGCCGCCGGAGGCACCGGCGGGCACCTGACCCCGGCGTTCGCGCTGGCGCACGAGCTCGAGCGGCGCGGGCACCACGTCGCGCTGATCACCGATGCGCGCGGCGAGACGATTCCCGGCAAGCCCGATTTCCTGCCGGCGCACGTGCTCCCCGCCGGCCGCTTCGGCAAGAACCCGCTGCGCTGGTTCGGCGCAATCCGCGCGGTGATCGAGGGGCGCGGCATGGCGAAGCGGCTCTACGAGAGCTTCGAGCCGAGCGCGGTGGTCGGCTTCGGCGGCTATCCGGCGCTGCCCGCGCTGCTCGCCGCGCGCTCGGCCGGCGTGCCGGCGGTGATCCACGAGCAGAACGCTGTGCTCGGCCGGGTCAATCGCCTGCTCTCGGGCGGGGTCGACGCGATCGCAACCGCCTATCCCGAGGTCGACCGGCTGGCGGCCAAGCACTCGCGCAAGGTCCATCTGGTCGGTAATCCCGTGCGGCCCGAAGTGCTGGCCCTGCGCGACGAGCCGTTCCCGCCGTTCACCGCCGACGGCCTGCTCCGGGTGCTGGTCACAGGGGGCAGCCAGGGTGCCCGCGTGCTGTCGGAGATCGTGCCCGACGGGCTGGCGATGCTGCCGCCAGCGCTCCGCTCGCGGCTGCAGGTGACGCAGCAGTGCCGCGCCGAGGACCTCGACGCGGTGCGCGAGCGCTACGCCAGCCACGGCATCCCGGCCGAGCTCGGCACGTATTTCGAGGATATGCAGGCGCGGTTGGCAGACGCGCACCTGTTCGTCGGCCGTGCCGGTGCCTCGACCATCGCCGAGCTGACCGCAGTCGGCCGCCCGGCGATCCTCGTGCCGCTGCCGATCGCGACCGACGACCACCAGGCGGCCAACGTGCGCGAGATCGTCAAGGCCGGCGGCGCCCGCTCGATCCGCCAGCATGCCTTCACCGGCAAGGAACTGGCCAAGCAGATCCAAGCGCTGGCGCAGCATCCCGAGACGCTGGCCAACGCTGCCCATGCGGCGTGGAACTGCGGCCGACCCAAGGCCGCGAGCGACCTGGCCGATCTCGTCGAGAGCTTCGGCGCGGCACCGATCCAGGACGTGATCCGCGTCGCTGGCGAAGCCGGCGTGAGCGCGAACGCCGCGCTGGCCGGCGGCGCGGCGATGGAGGATGCACGATGAAGGGCGTTGGCACCGACATCGGCACGATCCACTTCGTCGGCATCGGCGGCATCGGCATGTCGGGCATCGCCGAGGTCATGCACAACCTCGGCTACTCGGTGCAGGGCTCGGACCTCGCCGAAGGCGCCTCGGTCGAGCGGCTGCGCGCACGCGGAATCAAGGTCATGGTCGGGCACGACGCGGCGAATCTCGGCCCTGCCGCGGTCGTGGTCACCTCGACTGCGGTCAAACGCGACAATCCCGAGGTTTCTGCGGCGCTCCGTGCGCGCATTCCCGTAGTCCGCCGGGCGGAGATGCTGGCCGAGCTGATGCGGCTCAAGCGCACGGTCGCGGTCGCCGGTACCCATGGCAAGACCACCACCACCTCGATGGTTGCCGCGCTGCTGGATGCCGGCGGGGTCGACCCGACCGTGATCAACGGCGGGATCATCGAGAGCTACGGCTCGAACGCCCGGCTCGGCGACAGCGAATGGATGGTGGTCGAGGCCGACGAGAGCGACGGCAGCTTCCTGCGGCTCGACGGGACTTACGCGATCGTCACCAACATCGATCCCGAGCACCTCGACCACTACGGCAGCTTCGACGCGGTGAAGGAGGCGTTCGTCGAGTTCATCGAGAACGTGCCGTTCTACGGCGCCGCGGTGCTGTGCATCGACCATCCCGAGGTGCAGAAGGTCATCGCCCGAGTGCGCGACCGACGCGTGATCACCTACGGCATGTCCGCCCAGGCCGACTGGCGCGCCGACAGCATCCGCACGCAGGACGCGAACCTTGGTGGCGGCAACCTGTTCGATGCGATCCACACCGACCGCGACGGCAACCGCCGCACGATCTCGAACATCGCGCTGCCGATGCCCGGCCGGCACAACGTGCAGAACGCGCTCGCGGCGATCGCGGTGGCGGTCGAGCTCGGCTGCGACGACGACACGATCCGCACCGGCTTCGCGCGTTTCGGCGGGGTGCGGCGGCGGTTCACGCGGGTCGGCGAAGTGGCCGGCGCGACGGTGATCGACGACTACGCGCACCACCCGGTCGAGATCCGCGCCGTGCTGTCCGCCGCGCGCGAGGCCGCCACCGGGCGCGTGATCGCGGTCGCCCAGCCGCACCGCTACACCCGCCTGCGCGATCTGATGGGCGAGTTCCAGAGCTGCTTCAACGACGCCGACATGGTGTTCGTCGCGCCGGTCTATCCGGCCGGCGAAGCGCCGATCGAGGGCGTGGATTCGGCTGCGCTGGTCGGCGGGCTGCGCGACCGCGGCCACCGCGCGGCGGCGGAGATCGAAGGCCCGGCCGAGCTGGCCGAGCGCCTAAAGGACCTGATCGCCCCTGGCGATCTGGTGGTCTGCCTGGGCGCGGGCGACATCACCAAATGGGCCGCCGGCCTTGCGGGAGACATTGCTTCGCGGCGGGAGCGAGCGGCATGACCGGGCAGATCGGCTCGTACCAGGGCGGAACCGGCGCGCCCGGCTCGGACGAGGACTACGGCTTCGACGGCTGGGTGCCGACCGACGTGCGCGGCAAGCTCACGCGCGGGGCGGCGCTCGACAAGCTGGTATGGTTCAAGAGCGGCGGCGCGGCCGACTGGCTGTTCGAGCCGGCCGATCTCGACGATCTGACCAGGTTCCTCTCGCAGATCGACGAGGGCACGCCGCTCATGGCGCTCGGGCTCGGCTCGAACCTGATCGTGCGCGACGGTGGGGTCCCCGGCGTGGTCGTGCGGCTCGGCAAGCCGTTCGCGACGGTCGAGGTGCGACCGGATCAGGTGCTCGAATGCGGCGGCGGGGCGAGCGGGATTCTCGTCTCCTCGACCGCGCGCGATGCGGGGATCGCCGGGCTCGAGTTCCTGCGGGGTATCCCGGGCACGGTCGGCGGCTTCGTCCGGATGAACGGGGGCGCCTACGGGCGCGAGGTGGCCGACGTCCTGCTCGACTGCGACGTGGCGCTGCCCGAGGGTCATGTGATCACGCTGCCGGTGGCGGACCTCGGCTACACCTACCGCCACTCGCAGCTGCCCGACGGCGCGATCGTCGTCGCAGCGCGCCTGCGCGGCACGGTGGGCGATCCGCAGGCGATCGGCGCCGAGATGGACCGCATCGCGCAGGCGCGCGAGGAATCGCAGCCGCTGCGCAGCAAGACCGGTGGCTCGACCTTCAAGAACCCGCTTGGCGACAAGGCCTGGCGGCTGGTCGACGCGGCAGGTTGCCGCGGGCTTGCGATGGGTGGCGCGCAGGTCAGCGAAAAGCACGCCAACTTCCTGATCAACACGGGTAGTGCGACCAGCGCGGACATCGAGGGTCTCGGCGAGGAAGTCCGCCGTCGCGTGTCGCAAAGCCAGGGTGTTTCGCTCGAGTGGGAAATCCAGAGGGTAGGGCGGTGGTGAGTCTGCCGAAGCTCCATGTCGCCGTCCTGATGGGCGGCTGGGCCAACGAGCGGCCTGTCTCGCTGATGAGCGGCAACGGCGTGGCCGATGCCCTGGAATCGCGCGGCCACCGCGTCACGCGGATCGACATGGACCGCGACGTCGCCGCGCGGCTGGCCGAGACGAAGCCCGACGTCGTGTTCAACGCGCTGCACGGGGTCCCGGGCGAAGACGGTACCGTGCAGGGCATGATGGATCTGATGGGC
>DATDLP010000340.1:0-2413 GCA_036519255.1 Croceibacterium sp. | reverse complement strand
GCTCCGCTGCCCGACGGGCGCTTCCTGGTGACCGAGAAAGCGGGAACGATGCGTATCGTCTCCGGGCAGACGCTGTCGCCGCCCGTCGAAGGGCTGCCGCAAGTCACGGTGCAGGAAATCTCCGGCCTCGACGACGTGGCGCTCGATCCGGACTTCGCCAGCAACCAGCGGATCTACTGGAGCTATGTCGAGAAGCGCCCGGCCGGCAACGTGCTGGCGGTGGCGCGCGGGCGGCTGGTCGACGGCCCCACGCCGAGGGTCGAGGACGTGAAGGTGATCTACCGTCAGGAGCCCGACCTCAAGTCCGAGCACGGCAACTTCGGCGCGCGGCTGCTGTTCGACAAGGAAGGCATGCTGTTCGTCACGCTCGGCGATCTCGCCTCGGACCCGCTGCGGCCGTACATCCAGCAACTCGACAGCGGCATCGGCAAGATCGTCCGCATCACTCCCGACGGCGCTCCCGCGCCCGGCGGGCCGTTCGCCGGACAGGCGGGCGCGCGCCCCGAGCTCTACGCGCTCGGCTTCCGCAACCCGCTCGGCCTCGCCTTCCGCCCGGGCACCGACGAGCTGTGGGAAGTCGACGTCGGCCCGTTCGGCGGCGACGAGCTCAACCGCATCAAGCCCGGCGGCAACTACGGCTGGCCGGTGATAAACTACGGGCTCGAGTACAGCCGCAAGCCGGTCGGCGAAGGCGCGGCCAGGGCCGGGCTCGAGCAGCCGGTCTATTTCTGGGACCCGGTGATCTCGCCCTCGAGCCTCGCGTTCTACACCGGCGACATGTTCCCGCAGTGGAAGGGCAACGCGTTCGTCACCTCGCTGAGCCAGGCGCACTTGGTGCGGCTGGTGCTCGACGGCGACAAGGTGGTCGGCGAGGAACGGCTGCTGGCCGACCGGCGCGAGCGGCTGCGGCTGGTGCGGCAGGCGCCCGACGGCGCGCTCTACGTGCTGACCGACGGGCTGAAGGGCAAGCTGCTGCGGGTGACGCCGGCGGGGTAGCCGCTCCTATCCGGCGTCGTGCCCGCCATCGGCGTCGGCTTCGTCCGACGCCTGCCAGCCGTGGCGGTTGCGCAGCATCGGATGGCCGCAACGGATGCACTTGGAGTGGAAGTCCCGGCCATCGTGCCACGCCTTGCGGCGGTTGGCGCGGTGGCCCCAGAGGCGGCATATCATGGTTTCGAACATTGCGACCCCCGGCTAGGGGGTTTCACGTATATAATTACCTAAGAATTTCAAGAGTTTGAATTCTGAATAGCGTTGTCTGAATCATGAAATGCGCGTCACCGCGCGCGCGGATCAGCCGACCGTCATGGCCTCCACGGGGGTAAATTCGCGTGCCGCCAGGAACCGCTCGGCATCGAGCGCGGCCATGCAGCCGGTGCCGGCCGCGGTGACCGCCTGGCGGTAGACGTGGTCCATCACGTCGCCGCAGGCGAACACGCCCGGAACCGCAGTCTTCGGCGTGCCTGGCTCGACCAGCAGGTAGCCGCTTTCGTCCATCGGCAGCTTGCCCTTGAACAGCGCGGTCGCCGGCGAGTGGCCGATCGCGACGAAGGCGCCTTCGGTGGCGAACTCGCTGACCTCGCCGGTCACGGTGTCGGTCAGCTTGAGGCCGGTGAGGCCGCCGGCGAGCGGGTCGCCGAGGAACTCGTCGACGCGCTTGTTCCACACCACGGTGATCTTCGGGTGCGCGAACAGGCGGTCCTGCAGGATCTTCTCCGAGCGCAGCTCGTCGCGCCGGTGGATCAGCGTGACGTCGTCGGAGTGGTTGGTCAGGTACAGCGCTTCCTCGACCGCGGTGTTGCCGCCGCCGATCACCGCGACCTTCTTGCCGCGGTAAAAGAACCCGTCGCAGGTCGCGCAGGCCGAGACGCCCTTGCCGCCGAGGCGTTCCTCGCCGGGCACGCCGAGCCACCTGGCCTGCGCGCCGGTGGCGATCACCAGCACGTCGCCGACGTACTCGTCGCCGCTGTCGCCGACCGCACGGAAGGGCGAGCCGCCGGCGATGTCGACCTCGAGGATCGTGTCCCACATCATGCGGGTGCCGACGTGCTCGGCCTGGGCCTGCATCTCCTGCATCAGCCACGGGCCCTGGATCACGTCGCGGAAGCCCGGGTAGTTCTCGACGTCGGTGGTGATGGTCAGCTGGCCGCCGGGCTGCAGGCCCTGGACCACGATCGGCTGCATCCCCGCGCGCGCGCCGTAGATCGCGGCGCTGAGGCCCGCGGGGCCGGAGCCGATGATGAGCATTTTCGTGGTGTGGGTGGTCATTCTGTTGGTCCCGTCAGCGGACAGATAGGAACTGTCCCAAAAACTTGCACCGTTCGTCCCGAGCGAAGTCGAGGGATTTGCTTCGAGCGAAGCCGAGAAGCTGCGTATGGCGCAAGGACTCGGCTTCGCTCGGCCTGGTCCCTCG
>DATDLP010000339.1:0-2028 GCA_036519255.1 Croceibacterium sp. | reverse complement strand
GCCGGCAGCGGGCTCGCCGGCCACGCCGCGATCAACCGCCAGATGGGCGATCCCGAGTACCCGGCGACCGCGGTGCTCGACGCGTTCCTCGCGCGCGTATTCAGCTAGGCGCGCGCGCGGCGAACCGCCACACAACGGCCGTGCCGCGCCTGACCACCCTCCTCGCCTTCGCGCTGGGCTATCCACCCGGCGGCCGCGAGGTGCGCGGCGGTGCGCGCTGGCAGCAGCCCGACGCGACGCTCGCCTACGGCGAGCACCCGCTGCAGCAGCTCGACTTCTACTCGGCCGGCGCGGGCCAGCGCCCGCTGCTCGCGTTCCTCCACGGCGGGGCCTGGCAGTTCGGCGACAAGGCGCGCCGGCTGGCCGACGCCAAGGCGCCATTCGCGCGCCGCCAAGGCTGGCACTTCGCGTCGCTCAACTTCCGACTGGTGCCCGAAGTCGGCGTGGCCGAGATGGCGCGCGACGCGGCTGCCGGGATCGCCCGGCTACTGGCCGAGGCCGGACCGCTCGGGATCGATCCGCGCCGCGTGGTGCTGATGGGGCATAGCTCGGGTGCGCAATTGGCAGCGCTGGTCGGCACCGACCCGCGCTATCTGGCCGAAGCGGGGCGCGGTGTGGAAGCGCTCGCCGGGGTAATCGCAAACGACGGCGCCGGTTACGATCCGCGTGAGCGCAGCGTTCGCGCCGAGTGGCTGCACCGCCGGCTGATCGCGCCCGCGTTTCCCTCAGAGACGCAGGCGGAGCTTTCGGCGGCGGTTCACGCGCTGAGTGCGCCCAATGCCGGCGCGTTCCTGATCCTCCATGCCGGACGCGACCTCGGCTCACGCCACGCTCAGCTGCTCGAGGCCGCGTTGCGGCGCGCGGGAACGCCGGTGGAGCGCCACGGCTTCGCCGGCCGCGGCCCTCACGCCCATGTCATGCTGAGCCGCAAGTTCGGGACAGCGGGCTTTCCGGCGACCGACGTCACGCTGCGCTGGTTGCGCGCGCGCTTCGAGGTCTAGCCGCCCCTTGCCAAAACCACATGTTCATGCTATGTTCTGATGGTCTCTTTGAATCGTCCGTGCCGCAGATGCTGCGCGGCAGTGCATATCGCCCGTCAACGCGGCTGAATGGTTGCAGCCCGCGGTCGAGGGTTTCGACGCCTCGCCCTGGATTTCGGGGAATCTGTCACCCTGCTTGCAGGCCTTGTTTGCTCGAAAGTTCAACATGTTGCCTGAAACATTCAGGGTGACACGGTGTCGCATTCTTCACCCTGCGGGTCGGATCATCCCGAGGGAAGCTGGCGAACCGATCCGCCCTCGAGCCGGTGCGAGCAACCGAGCGCGGCCGCATCATCGGCTTGCGCCAGCGCCGCGACGGTTCGCCAGCCCTCTGCACGCAGCTTCGCCGCCGCCGCCGGGTCGTGCCCGAGCGGCAGGAACACCGCCTCGCGCCGCGGCTCGTCGGCCTTGACCGCTTCCACCAGATCCTCGGGATAGAGCGAGAAGCCGATCGCGGCTTCCTCGGTCCCGTGGATGCGATAAGTGCCGCCGCGGCCGAGCGTGCCGCGCACGCCGTCGGCATAGAGCGTGAAGCCGAGCCAGGTCTGGTACTCGAACCCGTGCCGCTCTGACGGGTCGAGCGTAACCCGCGCGCGCCCGGCGACGCGGGCGGCGATCTGCCGCAGGCCCTCGATCCGGCGGGCCAGCACGCCTTGCGCGTCGATCTGCGCGAGCTTCTCGATCGCCTCGGCAAAAGGCCCGCTGGCGTAGAGCAGCGGCTCGTACGCCTCGCCGCCGGCCTCGCGCAGCCCGCCGGCGTCCTTGGCGTCGAGCTCGCGCTGCACTGCCTGGACCTGCTCGGGCGTGAGCGGGAATTCCTTCTCTGCCAGCGTGTCGACCAGGTCGGGCAAGGTGAAGTCGACCGAGATTCCCTGCGCCCCGGCGGCCTCGAGCGAGGCGATCGCCAGTTCGACCACTTCGGCCGCAGCCGCCACGGTATCGCTGCCGATCAGCTCGGCGCCGAGCTGCAATGCCTCGCGCCGCGGAT
>DATDLP010000338.1:0-2531 GCA_036519255.1 Croceibacterium sp. | reverse complement strand
CCGCGCGCTCGCAAGTCACCGCAGCCGCGCCGGAGCCCGAGCAGCGGCGCCCGTCGATGGCCGAGACGCTCGAGGCAACTTTCGGCTCGACCGGCCAGCTGTCGGGCGAGGCCGGTGAGCGTATCGGCCGCGCCTACGCCGCGCTCAAGAGGTTCGACCTGTGAACGGGCTTCGTTCGGTCCTGTCGCCGTCGCTGGCGCTGCCCGCGGGCATCCTGACGATCATCGTGCTGATGGTCGTGCCGATCCCGGCCGCGGTGCTCGATGTGTTCTTCGTGCTCAACATCGCGCTCTCGGTCGCGGTGCTGATGGCGGCGATGAACTCGGAGAAGCCGCTCGACTTCTCCTCGTTCCCCTCGGTTCTGCTGTTCGCCACGCTGCTGCGCCTTGCGCTCAACGTCGCGTCGACCCGAGTCGTGCTGCTCCACGGGCACGAAGGCGAGGCCGCGGCCGGCCATGTGATCGAGGCGTTCGGCGCCTTCCTCATCGGCGGCAACTTCGTCGTCGGCATCTTCGTCTTCCTGATCCTGATGATCATCAACCTCGTGGTGGTCACCAAAGGCGCCGGGCGCGTGTCGGAAGTCTCCGCGCGCTTCACCCTCGACGCCTTGCCGGGCAAGCAGATGGCGATCGACGCCGATCTCGCCGCCGGGCTGATGACCGCCGACGAGGCCAAGGCCCGCCGCCGCGAGGTGGCGACCGAGGCCGATTTCTACGGCTCGATGGACGGCGCCAGCAAGTTCGTGAAGGGCGACGCGGTCGCCGCGCTGCTGATCCTGTTCGTCAACATCGTAGGCGGGCTCGTGCTCGGTCTGGTCAGCCACGGGCTGTCGCTGTCCGATGCCGGATCGCTCTACGTCACGCTCGCGGTCGGCGATGCGCTGGTCGCCTCGGTGCCCGCGCTGCTGCTGTCGATCGCCGCGGCGGTGATCGTCACCCGCGTGTCGGACAACCGCGACCTGACCGGCCAGATCGGTGGCCAGCTGTCCGATCCGCGCATCTGGCTTCCGGTCGCGTGCATTCTCGCCGCAATGGGCCTGATCCCGGCGATGCCGCAGAGCATCTTCCTGCCGCTCGCCGCCGGCGCGTTCTGGCTCTGGCGGCATCTCAGCCGCAAGGCCCAGGTGCCGGTCGTCGTCGAGCCTGAAGAAAAACCCGATCCGGCGAAGATCGCGATCGGCGACATCTCCGAGCAGTCGCTCGTCACGCTCGAGCTCGGCTACGGGCTCGTGCACCTTGCCGACGAGCGCAAGGGGGCGCCGCTGGTGACCCGTCTCACCGGGTTGCGGCGGCAACTGTGCCAGGCGTTCGGCTTCGTGATCCCGCGGTTCCGCATCCGCGATTCCTTCGACCTCGCGCCCGACCGCTACCGCGTGCTGCTCGGCGGTGCGCCGCTCGGGTCGGCCGCAGTGCGGCCGGATCGGGTGCTCGCGATCGACACCGGCGAAGCAACTGCCGGCGCAAGCCTGCGCGGCGAGGCGACCTTCGACCCGAGCTTCGGCTGTCCGGCGTTGTGGATCGATCCGGCCGAGCGCGACCTCGCGGTGGCCGAAGGCTATCTCGTGGTCGACGTCGAGAGCGTGATCGCCACCCACGTCAACCAGCTCCTCTCGGCCCGGCCGCAGGAGCTGCTCGGACCCGATCAGGTGCGCGAGCTGCTCGACACCGTGCGCGAGCGCAACGCCCACCTCGTCGACACGATCACCCCGCAACCGCTGTCGCTCGCCGCGATCACGCGGCTGATGCGCTCGCTGCTTGCCGACGGCATCTCGCTCTCGCACCCACTGCCGGTGCTCGCCAGCCTGTCGCAGGCGGCGCAGCAGACCGTCGACCACGAACGGCTGATCGACATGATCCGCGCCGATCTCGGCGCGATGATCGTCGGCCGCGTCTGCGCGCCCGACCAGCGCCTTCCGGTAATCACGCTCGTGGCCGAACTCGAGGAGATGGTCGTTGGCGGCATGCAGGATCCGACTACCGGCCAGGTGATCATCGAGCCCGATCTCGCCCGGTCGCTCGGCGAACGTGTTACGGCGATCGTCGCCGCGCGCCAGGCCGGCGAGGGCACGCCCGCGCTGGTCGTCCAGCCGCGTGCCCGCCGGCCGATGAGCGCACTGCTCAAGCTGCGCGCGCCCGGGTGCCTGGTGATTTCCATCAACGAGTTGCCGGTCGCGCAGCCGATCGAGGTGATCGCGGTGATCGGCGGCGAGAACGAGGCGCCGCGCGTGGCGCCGGCGCTGTCCGAACCGGCGGTGCATGAATTCGAGAGGGAGGCCTTGGCCGCATGATGCAGGATTATTCCCAGTTCTCGGTTGCGAGGGCATACCGCGGCGAAGTCGCGGGCCGGGTGACGCGGTTCATGCCGATGGTGCGCAAGCTCGCCTGGCATCTGGCCGGTAGCGCCGGGCCTTCGCTCGACGTCGAGGACCTGATGCAGGTCGGGCTGGTCGCGCTGACCGAATGCGCGCAGCGTCATGACGGTCCTGGCGAGGACGGCTTCGCCGCTTACGCCAAGCTTCGCGTGCGCGGCGC
>DATDLP010000337.1:0-2282 GCA_036519255.1 Croceibacterium sp. | reverse complement strand
GCGGGCGGCACGACACGGGCGCCGCCCACGCGCAGGTCGTGGCCCTCGTCGGCCTGCGAGCGCGCCGCGTACTTGAGCGGCACCTTGTCGAAGAATCGCGTGTAACCTGCCTCGATGATCGTGTTGTCGTGCGTGCGGAAGTAGAGCAGCACGGCCTTTTTGAGCCATGGGTTCACGATCCACTCGCCGTTCTTCTTCTCGGCGACGCGGGCCTTGCCGGTATCGAGCAGCTCGATGCATTCCTCGATGGCGTGGCGCACCGCGGGCGGCGAATTCTTCGCGGTCAGTTCCGCACGGCGCTCGAAGGCCTCGTCGATGGTGGAAGCGAGAACGGTCAGGTCGGTCACTAGCTGCTCCAGGATCGTGTTCGGTTACTTGGTCAGGAAGTCGCGGATGCGCCGGGCGGCAGTCACGCATTCGTCGACCGGCGCCACCAGCGAGATGCGCACGCGGTTCCGGCCCGGGTTGCCGGCGCGCGTATCGCGCGCGAGATAGCTGCCGGGCAGGATGGTGAGATTCTGCGTCGCGAAGAGGTCGCGTGTGAAGGCTTCGTCGTCGCGGCCCACGTCGGGCCAGAGATAGAAGGCGCCGTCGGGTTCGACGACGTCGAGCACCGGTTGCAGGATCGGCAGAACGCGCGCGTATTTCTCGCGGTACATCGCCCGGTTCGCGGCCGCGTGTGCGTCGTCGTTCCAGGCCGCGATCGAGGCGAGCTGCGTCGGGATCGGCATCGCGCAGCCGTGATACGTTCGATAAAGAAGATAGGGCTTGATGATCGCCGGATCGCCCGCGACGAAGCCGGAGCGCAGTCCGGGCACGCTCGAGCGCTTCGACAGCGAATGGAACACGACGCAGCGCTGGAACGAATCGCGCCCGAGCGCGAGCGCGGCCTGCAGCAGCGAGGGCGGCGGCGCGGCTTCGTCGCGATAGAGCTCGGCGTAACACTCGTCGGCGGCGATCACGAAGTCGTAACGCTCGGCGAGCTCGAGGGCCTGGCGCAGGAAGTCGAGCGACAACACGGCGCCGGTCGGGTTGCCGGGGCTGCACAGGAACAGCACCTGGCAACGCTTCCAGGTCTCGACCGGCACCGAATCCAGGTCCGGCTGGAAGCGGTTGCCGGTGGTCGTATTCAGGAACACGGGCTCGGCGCCCGAGAGCAGCGCCGCGCCTTCGTAGATCTGGTAGAACGGATTCGGCATCGCGACCACGGGCGACTCTGTCCCGGGTTTTCCGTGCCAGGCACCGTTCGTACTAACTACTGCCTGGACGAAGGAGAAGAGGGCTTCTCGAGTGCCGTTGACCGGCAGCACCATGGTGTCGGGGTTCACGCGATTGCGGAGGCCGAAGCGCCGGCCGAGCCAGGCGGCGCAGGCGGCGCGGGTCTCGGGCAGTCCGGCAGTCGCGGGATAACTATCCAACTTCCCGAGCGCGCCGCGCAGGGCGTCCACGACGAACGCCGGCGGCGCGTGTTTCGGCTCGCCGATCGACATCGCGATGTGCGCAAGCGAGGCGGGCGGAACGACGCCCGCCTTCAGCCGCGCCAGTCGTTCGAACGGGTACGCGGTGAGTAGTTCGAGGCGGCCGTTCACGCGGCGGCGCGGCGATCGAGCGCGCCGGACAGCTTCTGCTGCAGCCGGGTCGCCGCGGCCTCATCGAGCGGAGATCCCGACAGCGAGGCCAGATAGAACACGTCCTCGGCGCGTTCGCCGACGGTCATGATCTTCGCGGCCAGCAGGTCGACGCGTTCTTCCATCAGGACCTTGCCGACGTCGCAGAGCAGCCCGGGCCGGTCGCCCGCGATGAGCTCGAGCACGGAGCGGCGATTACGCTCGTCCACGCTCACGGCGATCGTCGTGGCGGTGCGGAACATGCGTGCCTGGCGCGGCACGCGGCGCGTGACCGTGATGGGGGCTTCCTCGGGATGCTGCAGCGCGCGCCACAACGCGCGCTCGATCTCGCCGATACGTTCGCTGTCGGAGATCGGCGCGCCGTCTTCCTCGAGCACGTGGTAGAGGTCGAGGCTGAAGCCATCGCCGGTCGGCGTGATGCGTGCGTCGACGATGTTGAGGCCGAGCTGATCGAGCACGGCGGTCGTGATCGCGAAACCGTTGTAGCGGTGCGGCGCGAATGCGAGGATCGCCGTGGTGCCGCGCTCGTGGCTGGATTGCACGGCCACCAGTGGGTCCTCACTGCCGGGCTCGCGATCGGCGAGCAGCTGCGTGTGCCACGCGACTTCCTCGGGTGTATGCCGCAGGAAATACGCGGCGGTGAGCCGCTCCCAG
>DATDLP010000336.1:0-9316 GCA_036519255.1 Croceibacterium sp. | reverse complement strand
CGAGCCGGGCGCCGAGCGCGCGCCGCCCGGCGCCGGGTTCCACACGATCGATCACCTGACGCACAACGTCTACAACGGCCGCATCCCGCACTGGCAGGATTTCTACGGGCGAATCTTCGGCTTCCGCGAGTTCCGCGAGTTCGACGTGACCGGCGAGTATTCGGGTCTCAACACCAAGGTGATGACCGCGCCCGACGGCAAGATCCGCATCCCGCTCAACCAGGAGAGCGGCGAAGGCGGGAAAGGGCAGATCGCCGAGTACCTGCGTGCATTCAACGGTGAAGGCATCCAGCACATCGCGCTTGCCAGCGACGACCTCTATGGCTCGCTCGACAGGCTCGGGGCCTGTGGCCTCGAGTTCGCGCCGCCCCCGCCCGGCGCCTACTACGACCAGCTCGCCGAGCGCCTCCCTGCGCACGGCGAGCCGCTCGCCGCGCTGCGCGACCGGGGGATCCTGCTCGACGGCACGACCGAAGGCGGCCGCCCGCGGCTGCTGATGCAGATCTTCAGCCGGCTGATGGTCGGGCCGGTGTTCTTCGAGTTCATCCAGCGCAAGGGCGACGAGGGCTTCGGCGAAGGCAACATCGCCGCGCTGTTCCGCTCGATGGAAGAAGATCAGCTCGAGCGCGGCACGCTCTCCGGGGAAAAGTCCGGCGCCTGACCGCGCCCCTCCCCGTTCAGCCCACGGCAAGACCCTTGCGCGATATGCACCCAGTCGCCACTAGGGGGCACAGATCGAGAGGGAGTTCCCGGTACATGCTTGCGCATCGCGCGACGATTTTGGCGGCAGGGGCCGCGTCGCTGATTCTGGCGGGTTCGCCCGCCGTGGCGCAGATAGACCAGAACACCGCGGTCAACATCCTGCGCGAATGCGCGCGGATCGACGACGCCAGCGCTCGCCTTGCCTGCTACGACAACAACATCCGAAATGTCGGCGGCACGGCGCGCACGTCGGTTCCGGGCCAGATGCCGGTCGTGCAAGGCGGCAGCGCGCCGCTTCCCCAAGGCAGCAACGCGCCACTCGCAGGGGCCGGGGCGGCCGCGGCGGTGGCGAACCAGCCGAGCGGCTTCGGTGCCGAGACCATGCGCACGCAGGAGCGGTTTGCCGCCCCCGGCGGCCAGGTCGACGGGATCAGCGCCCGCATCGCCGGCATCCGCATGCGCGAGCCCGGTGTCTATGCCTTCACGCTCGACAGCGGTGCCGAGTGGCTGTTCGCCGATGGCGTGGACCTGAGCTATCGCCTGCCGCAACCCGGTTCGGTCGTCGAGATCGAGCGCGGCGCGCTCGGCAGCTTCGTGATGCGCTTCGACGATCAGACCGGCGTCCCCGTCCGCCGGACCCGCTAAGTCCCCCGGTCGATATCCGCGAAGGCGCGCTCGCGCTCGAGCTGGGCGACCGCGTTGCGGCGAAGCTTGTCGAACGTTCCGAGGAACCGCGCGCGCTGGTCTGCCGGCAACGGAGCGAGCAGGAATGCGCTGCGCTGCCGCCCGGCGTCATGGATCACGCCGTGCAGGCGCATCCCTTCGGCGGTCGGGAAGAACCGCCCGTGCCGCCGCCCCGGCTTGCCTTCGCGCTCGACCAGGCCTCGCTCCATCAGCGCCTGAACAGTTCGGCCCGCCTGGCTGTGGTCGCGGTTGAGGGTCTGGACCAGCATCGCCCAGTCGACCGGCGGATCCATGCCGATTTCCGACAGTACGAACGCCTCGAAGGTCGATAAGCCGGTCAGCCTCTTGAAGGCCAGCGCGCCGCTGCGGCTGAAGTACGAGCTGAGCGTCATCAGCGGCGAGACGATCCGGGTGCGGTCGATGGCGATCCTCTCGCCCGCCCTGCCGTCGGCGGCCTTGCCCGCGCCCTCGGGCCTTGCGCCCTTGCTGCCGGGCTGCGCCAACTCGCGTTCCTGCTCGTAAAGCGCCATCGCCCGGTCGAGCAGGACCTCGACCGTGGCGTAGAAATCGTTGAGCTCGTCCTCGCCGATCTCGATCGTCAACTCGCGATTTCGCAGCTCCGCCATGCGCAGCATGCGCTTCATCAGCTTTTCGCCCTCGCGGGTCAGCCTGAGCGGCGCGCGGATTTGCTCGCGCTCGACCAGTCCCAGCTCGAGCAGCCGCTTGACCGAACGGCTGACCTGGGCCTTGTCGACTCCCACTGCGCTCGAGATGTCGGCCGGCACCAGCGGGCCGGCGCTCTGCAGCAGGAACAGCAGGCGCCGGTCGAGCTCGATCAGATACTGCTCGCGCGAATACGACAGCTCGGCGCTTTCGCGCACCTTGCGCAGGATTTGCCACAGCTCGCTCTGGATCACGTGCGGCGAGGCGGGGGCCTGCGCCACGCCCGTGGCGGGTGCCCCCTGGATCGACGCCTCGATACCGTTGAAGATCAGATCGAGCCGGCTCGCGAACTGCGCCGGTGGAACCGTGGATTGCCCGGCCTGCCTGGCGCCGAGCGCGTAGGCTTCGACGATCCGCAGCGCGTCGTCGGCCAACGGGCCGAGCACCCGCGCCAGAGCGGTAGAGGTCGCGGAATCGGGCGCAGTCTGCTGCGACCCAGCGCACCAGACACGCGCCGCGTGGTTTCGCAAAAGCTCGCGCCAATCCGTGGTGGAATCGGGCCGTTCCGACCCGTTCTTTGCATGCTCGCCCCCCGACGAGACGTGCCGGTTATCCATCAGTGCGGTCTCTCCCGACCGGTCGTTTCTATCGCCGCACCGTAGAGGGCTTTTTTCGCCATGAACAGTCGCGCCGAAAGACAGAGTCTCCGCTTGCCCAGTCCACGCGCGCGATCTCCACTTTGCCGACCCGATGCACGCCCGGCATCCTGTTCATCAGCGATGCAGGTTGGCAACACCCGACAGCTCATGCTCGCGAGCCAATCCGAAAAATCGGCGGAAATCAGCCGAGAATCCCGTTCCCGAAACGGCACGGCCGCAAGGTCGGGCGGCTCGCCGCGCGCAATAATCCTGCTCAAACCGTGTCCACCGGGACATTTCCGCAGAGCATTGCGCATTCCCTCGCTGGACACTGTCAACGAGTGGCCATATGGTCGCCTTCAGACGGACCGTGTCGATTCCAAGGCAAGGCCGCTAGGGGAGGGAACTTCATGCAGGCAAACCAGAAGGCTCACCGGATTCCGGCCGCCTTCACGGATTGCTGCGCGGGCTTTTCCATCCATGCAACCACTACGCGCACCGCACTAACGCACGGGCGCGCATTCTGCATTAGCGGCGGCGCGTAGCCGTCCGCCATTCACGTGAAGGGAGCACGAAGTGAGGAGTATCAACAATATGGGGGTTTATAAGGCCCTGTTGCTGGCCGGTTGTGCCGGTACCGTCACGCTGGCCGCTCCGGCCATGGCGCAGAACAACAACGTGGATTGCAGAGCCACTCCGAACAACCCGGCCTGCACGACGGCCTCGACGACTCCGTCCTCGGCCCCGGCCAGCAGCGAAGGGACCATCGTGGTCACCGGTTCGCGCATCGCCCGCCCGGAGTACGATTCCAACAGCCCGACCGTCTCGGTCGACGAGGAATTCTTCGACCAGTCGACTACGGCCGCGATCGAGCAGCAGCTGAACAAGCTGCCGCAGTTCGTCGTGTCGCAGTCGTCGACGGTCAAGAACAACGATGCGACCGGCCTGCTTCCGGCCGGCGGCGACATCCAGCCGAACGCGACCAACACGCCCGGCGCTGCGACCGTCTCGCTGCGCGGCGTCGGCGCCAACCGCAGCCTCGTGCTGATCGACGGCCGTCGCGGCACTCCGACCAACGCCACGGGCGTGGTCGACGTCTCGACCATCCCCAACGCGGCGCTGCAGCGTGTCGAAATCGTCTCGGGCGGCGCCTCGGCGACCTACGGCGCGGACGCCGTGGCCGGCGTCACCAACTTCATTCTGAAGGACGACTTCCAGGGCCTCGAGCTCGACGGACAGATCGGCCTCAGCGATGACGGCAACGGCTTCGAGTATCAGATCGGCGGCATCGTCGGTACCGACTTCCCCGATGGCCGCGGCAACGTCAGCCTGGCGATGTCGCTCAACACCCGCGAGCGGATGCTGCAGCGCGACAACCCGTACTATCAGGACCTGTGGGCCAATCCGAACACCACGGCCGGCTCGTTCTTCTTCGTCCCGCGTCCGGGCATCAGCGGCCTGCAACTGCCCGCCGCGTGCGGTGGCGCTGGCCAGCCGGCGTGCGTGCTGACCAACATGTTCCCCGGCGCCAACCCGCCGGTGCCGAACAACACGGGTGTCGTCTACACCAACGAGGACGGTTCGCTTTGGACCGGCGCGCAGACCGCGTTCGTCAACGAGTTCGCCGCGCGCGGCGGCGTGGCCTTCTTCAAGCCCTGGGACCGCGACAACGACATCGGCGCAGTGTGGAGCACGACAGCCAACGGAACGCTCAAGTCGGTCAACGCGCTGACTCCGCAGACTGTGCCGACCGACCGCTACAACTTCCTCGCCCGCGGCAACTACGAGATCAACGACTGGATCGGCGTGTTCGGCGAGGCCAGCTTCAGCAACAGCACCACCTACACGGTGCAGGAAGCGACGCTGGCGCAGTTCGGCTGGGACGTCATCATTCCGTGGGGCAGCGGTGTGTACACCGGAGCCGTTCCGGGCTTCCTCAACGGTCTGCTTGGCGACGCGCCGTACCAGAACCCGGCCGTCCTGCCGTCGGTGTACCGCAACGGCGACCTGATGCCGGTTCCGGGCACCACGATCTTCAGCCCCTATGTGGACGGAACACCGCAAAATCTGGCGGACAACCCGACCAACCAGGCGTTCCGGCAGCAGTTCGGCTACCTCAACTGCGCTGGCTACACCACCGGCGTCGGCGGGTGCACCAACACCGAGGCGTTCCGGCAGGTGGTTCCCCAGGGCGTGCAGACGTTGCTGAACGCGGCTGGCCTGCAGTCGTTCAGCCTGCAGGGCGCCCTGCCGCTGCCGCGCGAGACGTTCTCGGACGTGAAGACCTACTCGATGGTTGCGGGCCTCGAAGGCAGCATCCCGGGTACTGACTTCACCTGGGAAGTCTTCGTCAACCACGGCATTTCGCAGACGCTTTCGACCCAGACCGGCATGTACTCGGTGGCGCGCGAGCGCGCCGTGTTCACTGCGCCGAACTTCGGCCAGAACTTCCGGTACACGAGCAATGCCTTCGCGGGCCTCGGCGGTCTGTCCGAGGGCTTCGGCGCGACGACCGGCACCTGCACCACCGGCCTCCGGTTCTTCCAGGGGTATGAGGGTGCGTCGCAAGATTGCTTCGACGCGATCGAGACCAACGTCAGCAACAAGTCGACCACGCGGCAGACGATCGCCGAAGCCAACTTGCAGGGCGGGCTGTTCGAACTGCCCGCGGGCCAGCTGCGGTTCGCGTTGGGTGCCAGCTATCGCGAGCAGCGGTACGAGTTCATCAACGAGACCGCCGCGACCATGGGGACCAACTTCCTCGACTCGATCGTCGGCATCTATCCCAGCGCCAACATCCCCAACCAGGGCTACGACGTGAAGGAAGTCTACGGCGAGCTCCTGATCCCGGTGCTGGCCGACGTTCCGTTCATCCAGGAGTTCAACCTGGAGATCGGCGGACGCATGTCCGACTACAGCACCAGCGGCACCAGCTACACCTTCAAGGCCCTGGGCGACTGGCAGGTGAGCGACTGGCTGCGGGTGCGCGGCGGTTTCAACCGCGCGGAACGCGCGCCCAACATCGCCGAGCTGCTGCTCGCGCCGCAGCAATCGTTCGCAAGCGACCCGATCGGCGACGTGTGCTCGACCCGGAACCAGTCGACCTTGTCGGCCAATCCGACTGCGAACAGCGCTAGCGCCCTCGATGCCCAGGCGATGTGCCTGGCACTGATGCAGCGCGACAACGGCGGTGTGTACGTGCCGATCACGGACGCGGCGAGCTACTACGCCGCAGGTCAGGAAAACACCCGCCAGCCGGCCGGAACCGGTGGCGGCGCCGCCTTCCCGATCGCGGTCGGCAATCAGTACTACCGTGAGAACGTCAACGCTACCGGCGTCGCTCCGTTGAAGCCCGAAGTGGCCGACACCTGGACCATCGGTGCGGTGATCCAGTCGCCGACCAGCGGCGGCCCGCTCTCGCGGCTGAACTTCACGATCGACTACTTCAACATCAAGATTGAAGATCCGATCGGGAACTCGGGCGGCGGCGGCGTGCTGCTGAAGTGCATCAGTCCTGAGTTCAACCCGGCTGCGGCTGGCGTGGCCCAGGGTGCGACGAGCGCAGCGGGCCTCGACACGCCGGCGATCCGGGCCGCGGCTCTTGCCGCTATCCAGCAGGCAAGCTGCCCGCAGGTGTTCCGCACCCCGACCAACGCGTCCGCCAACCAGTTCGGCGCGTTCGACGGTGCACGGGTCATCACCACCTTCGACAACGACGGTGTGATCAAGCTGTCGGGCATCGACGCCACGTTGAGCTGGAGCACCGATCTCGGACCGGGGTCGATGTTCCTGAGCCTCAACGGCAACTACATGCTCGACTTCACGGTCCAGCCGTTCTCCGGCGCCCCGGCGCTCGACTACATCGGGACCCAGGGCACGGGCCTCAAGGGCGTGAACTTCGGTTCGGCCTTCGAGTACCGCATCTTCGGTACCGTCGGTTACAGCTGGGGACCGGCCAACGTGTCGATGCAGTGGCAGCACACTCCGGCGACCGAGGACTCGGGCGACGTGAACTACTACAACGGCCTGGCAGCAGCGAAGAACAACATCGCCGGGCTTCCCAACTACAACTTGTTCAGCCTGAACGGCAGCTACGAGTTCAATGAGAATGTCCGCGTCCGGATGGGCATCGACAACTTGTTCGACAAGAAGCCGCCGCTCACGGGCTATTTCATCGAGCCCGCCGCTGGCCAGTTGCAGGGTGGCAGCTACAGCTTCTTCCACGACATCCAGGGCCGTCGCTTCTCGCTGGGTGCGACCCTGCGCTTCTAAGCAAGAGGCAAATATCTGAAACCCTTGGGGCCCTCCTTCGCGGGAGGGCCCCTTTTCTTTGCGCTGGCGGCGCGCTTGGCGCTGGACAACAGCTACCGCCCTGCCCCACTCCCTGCCGAAAAGCTCAAGGAGGCAGTATGGCAAAGGTCGTCCGGATCCACGCGCAGGGCGGACCCGAGGTCCTGCAGATCGAACAGCAGGAGATCGGCGATCCCGGCCCGGGCGAAGTCCGCGTCAGGGTCGAGGCGGTCGGGCTCAACCGGTCCGAAGCGATGTTCCGCGCCGGCCGATATCCGGTGCCGGTCAACCTGCCGAGCCGCGTCGGCTATGAAGGCGTCGGCACCATCGAGACGCTCGGCTCGGGAGTCGCGGGATTTGCCGTCGGTGACCGCGTGTGCGTGCTGCCGACGGCCACTCCGGCGCTCGGGCTGTGGGCCGAGCAGGCGATCGTCCCGGCCCGGGCGTTGCTCCCGGCTCCGCCCGGGCTGACGCCGGCCGAGGCCGCCTCGATCTGGATGCAGTACATGACGGCCTACGCGATCATCGAGGTCGCGAACGTTGGCATCGGCGACGGCGTGCTGATCCGCGCCGCGTCATCGAGCGTAGGCATCGCCGCGATCCAGCTCGCCAACTGGGCCGGGTCGGTCTCGATCGCCTGCACCCGCACGAGCGACAAGGCCGAAGCGTTGCGCGCGCAGGGTGCGGCCCATGTCATTGCCACCGAGGAGGAAGACCTGATCGAGCGGGTGATGGCGATCACCGGCGGCAAGGGCGCGCGGACCGCGTTCGATCCCGTGGGCGGCCCCTATGTCGATACGCTCGCGCACGCCCTCGCGCCGCGCGGCATCCTGTTCATCTACGGCGGGCTCAGCGAGCAGCCGACGCCCTACCCGCACTGGCCGTGCGCGATGAAAGGCCTGTCGATGCGCGGCTGGGTGGCGAGCGAGATCTGGAACCACCCGCACCGCTACAAGGCGGCGCAGGAGAATATCCTCGCCGGGCTCGCCGGCGGCCAGCTCAAGCCGGTGATCGCGAAGACCTTTCACGGGCTCGAGCAGATCGCCGCGGCGAACGAATTCCTCGAATCGAACCAGCAGGTGGGCAAGGTGGTGGTGACGCTCTGATGCGCCGCTACCGCGCCGCGGCGCGGCTGCCGCTCGCCGCCCTCTCGCTGTCCGCCGGGCCCGGCGCCTCGCAGGGCGACACCCCCGCCGGGCGGTGCGAGCGGCTGATCGGCGCCGAGATCCGGTCCGGCCTGACGATCGTCCGCGCGACGCATGTCGCCGCCTCGGCCGCGCAGCCCGCCGCCGGCCCGGTCGCTCCGGGCCAGGAGCCGCTGCCGGGCTATTGCAGGATCGAGGGGTCGATCGATCCGCACAAGGGCGCCGACGGCAAAGACTATGCGATCGGCTTCGCGCTCGCGCTGCCCGACGACTGGAACGGCCGCTTCCTGCTGCAGGGCGGCGGCGGGCTCAACGGCAACGTCGGCGCGCCGGTCGGGCCGGTGGCGGCGGGCAGCCGCCCCGCCCTCGCCCGCGGCTTCGCCGTGATCAGCCACGACAGCGGGCACAAGGGCGCCGGCTTCGACGCGTCGTTCATGACCGACCAGCGCGCCGCGCTCGACTTCGCCGAGGCTTCGGTGCGCACGGTGGCGCTAGCCGGCAAGGCCTTGACCGAGCGGTTCTACGCCCGCCCGATCGCGCACAGCTACATGACCGGCTGCTCGACCGGCGGGCGCGAGGGCATGCTCGCGCTGCAGCGCTATCCCGAGCTGTTCGACGGCGTGGTGGTCGGCGCACCGGCGATGCGCACCGGCCATTCGAACCTCGCGATCGAGTGGGCGGCCGTGCAGTTCAACCAGGCCGCGCCGCGCGATGCGGAAGGGCTGCCGATCGTCCAGCAGATCTTCTCGCCCGCCGACCGCCAGACGATCGTCGACGGCGTGCTCAAGCAGTGCGATGCGCTCGACGGGCGCGTGGATGGCATGATCATGAATGTCGCGCAGTGCCGCTTCCGGCCCGCGGAGCTGCAATGCGCCGGTGCCAAGGCCGACGGCTGCCTCAGCGGCGCCCAGGTCGGTGCACTCGAACGCGCCTTTGCCGGACCGAAGGACGCCGCGGGCTATCCGGTTTACGTACCGGTGCCGTTCGACACCGGCATCGCGTTCACCGGCCCCGGCCTGCCCGGCTACCTGCCGACCGGCGCGCCTGGCGTGTTCGGCCCTGCCAGCCGGGCGCTGACAATGGACATCGACGCTCGCCTGCGCGCGGTGGAGGCCGACGCGGCGCAGCGGCTGACCGATACCAACGTCTGGACGGATCTCGACACGTTCTTAGGGCACGGGGGCAAAGTGCTGT
>DATDLP010000335.1:0-4933 GCA_036519255.1 Croceibacterium sp. | reverse complement strand
AGGGGCCGCTCAAGAACTCGATCAAGCCGGGCTTCTCGCGGCCCGACGGGACGCTCAACGCGGCGTTGCTGGGCGGGCTCGACTATGCGCTGGCGGAGATCGGCCGGCGCGGGATGACCGCGGTAGTGTGCCTCGGCAACTTCTGGGAGTGGTCGGGCGGGTTCGGCACCTGGCTCTACCGCGTCACCGGGCAGTACATGGACAGGAACGACCCGGCGCATCCGTGGCCGGCGTATCCCGACGCGACGAGCGCGTTCTATGCCAACGACAAGGCGGTGGCGCTCTACCACGGGCATGTCCGCGCGATCGTCTCGCGGACCAACACGATCACCGGCCTGCGCTATGCCGACGACCCGGCGATCATGAGCTGGCAGCTCGCCAACGAGCCCCGCCCCGGGGGGAGCGACGCCGGCGTCGCGCGCAACCGCGAAGCCTATCTGGGCTGGATCGACGCCACCGCCGCGCTGATCCGCTCGCTCGACGGCAACCATCTGGTCTCGCTGGGCCACGAGGGCACCCAGGGCGCCAACGGCAGCGAGGACATCGTCCGCCGCGCGCACCAGAACATCGATTACCTGACCGCGCATATCTGGCCGCTCAACTGGGGCTGGGTCTCGGGCAAGGATCTGCCCGGAACCTGGGAAGGTGGGAGCGCCAAAGTGCGCGACTACCTCACGACGCACGAGCGGCTGGCGAGCGAGCTCGGCAAGCCGCTGCTGTTCGAGGAGTTCGGCTTCCCGCGCGACGGCGAGAGCTATTCGCCCGAGGCTGCGACCGAATTCCGCAACCAGTACTACGGGCTGGTCTACGGCGCGGTCGAGCGCTCGTGGGAAAAACAGGGCCCGATCATGGGCAGCAACTTCTGGGCGTGGAACGGCGAGGCGCGCGCGGCGCATGCCGATGCGCGCTTCGTCGACGGCGACCGCAGCTACATGGGCGACCCCCCGCACGAGCCGCAGGGCTGGTATGGCCTGTTCGACGGCGACGCGAGCACGCTGGCGATCGTGCGTGAGCATGCCCGCAATCTCTGCGTAGGCCTTGGCGAAACATGCACGATCGCTTGAGACATCCGACGCGACGCGAGACGCTTGCCGGGCTCGCGGCGCTGTCCGTGGCGGGCTGCGGCGGCGGCGGCAGCTCCGGTGCCCCGTCCGTGGGATCGGCGCCAACGCCTGTGCCGGCGCCTGCACCTGTTCCGAGCCCAAGCCTGGTTCCACCGCCCTCGCCCAGCCTCAACGCGCTCGCCGCGCGCAAAGGTCGGCGCTGGGGCAGCGCGATCGCGTGGAACGCCGGGACCGATGGCGGTTCGATCCAGAACCCCAACTATACCGCGGTCATACGGGGCGAGTGCGGCGTGGTGGTGCCCGAGAACGAGATGAAGTGGGGCTTCACCCGGCCCGATGCGAACACGTTCGACTTTGCCCGGATGGACCAGATCGTGGCCTGGGCGCAGAGCGCCGGGCTGGCGGTTCGGGGACACACGCTGTTGTGGCATCGGCCGCGGTGGTTTCCCACCTGGCTCAACAACTACGACTACGGCGCGACGCCGGTGGCCGAGGCCGAGCGGCTGCTGACCACGCATATCCGCACCGTGACCGACCGCTATCGCGGGGCCATCACCAGCTACGACGTGGTCAACGAGGCGATCGACCACGACACCAACGGACTGATCGAGACCAGCATGTCGCGCGCGATGGGCAGCGCCGAGGCGGTGCTCGACCTCGCGTTCCACACCGCGCGCGCGCAGCTGCCGACCGCCGAGCTGGTGTACAACGACTACATGAGCTGGGAGCCGCCGCATGCCGCGCATTGCGCCGACGTGCTGCGGCTGCTCGAAGGCTTCCGCCGGCGCAACGTGCCGGTCGACGCGCTCGGCATCCAGTCGCACATCGAGATGTTCTCGCTCGATCCGGCGACCGGCGTCGGGCCCTATCGCGAGCGCGAGTGGCGCCAGTTCCTCGACGAGGTCGTGGCCATGGGATACCGGCTGCTGATCACCGAGTTCGACGTGAAGGACAAGGCGCTGCCGGCGGACATCGCCACGCGCGACGCCAAGGTCGCCGACTACACACGCCGGTACTTCGACCTGATGCTCGACTACGACCAGCTGGGCGACATCCTCGCCTGGGGCATGGTCGACCGGTTCAGCTGGCTGCAGGGCTTTGCACCGCGCGACGACGGGCTCGAGGTCCGCTGCTGCCCGTACGATTCCAGCTACCGGTTCAAGCCGATGCGAACCGCGATCGCCGACAGCTTCGCGGCGGCGTAGAGCCAGCCTCACGCCCCTGCAACGATACCGCGCCCCTGCCGACGGCAAGGCGCAGCTCGGCCGCGCCGTAGCTGGCTCGCGGCCCACAGAACCCGATCCAAAAGCAGAAAGCCGGCCGTTGCCGGCCGGCTTCTCTTGCATCGCCGGGAAGGCGCCATCGTCAGGGAACGACGATGGCGCCTGCCGGTGAGTCTCCGCGGTTAGAAGTTGCCGCGAAGGATGAACGAGAACCTGCGGTCGTTCATGAAGTAGGACCGCGGGGCCAGATCGGCCGGATCGCCGGTGTAGGCCTGCGTCGTTTTGGTCACCTCGTTGGTCAGGTTGACCCCCTGGATGCCGATCTTGATCTGGTCTGTCACGTTGTAGAAAATCGACGCGTCGAGCTGCCCCGTGGGCTCGTTGAAGATCGAGTAGTACGGGATGATCACGTCCGATGCCGTGAGCAGGAACCTCGAGCGCCAGTTGTAGGCCGCGCGCAGCGAGACATCACCCTTCTCGTAGAACAGCGCCACGTTGACGTTGTGCTTCGAGAGCTGCTCGAGTGGCAGATTGCCCGGCGGGACGTTCGAATTGTTCGGCACGTTGCCGCCATTGAGGAACGTGTTCGGCAGACCGCTGCTGTCGATGTAGGTATAGTTCGCGCTCGTGCCGAAACCGGCCAGGATGCCCGGCAGGAAGTCGTAGGTCTGCTGGTAGGCAACCTCGAAGCCCTTGATCTTGCCCGTGCCGTCGTAGTTGGCCGGACCGCGAACCAGGACGTCCCTGGTCTCGCCGGCGGCGTTCTCGATCGTGTCGTTGCGCACCGACTGGTAGAAGAAGTTGTCGATGCTCTTGTAGAACGCGTTGAACGTCAGCGAGCCGACCGTCGCAAAATACCATTCCGCGGTAAGGTCGAACTGCCAGGCCACCGCCGGGTCGAGCGTCGGATCACCCGCGCTGCCGGTGTAGTTGCCCGAGGTATCGATGCCCGCAACGAAGTAGTTGCGGATATAGCCGTTCTCGGGCCGCGTCATGACCCTCGACGCCGCGAGGCGCACGAGGACGTCGTCGGTCACACCCAGCTTGAGGTTGAAGCTCGGCAGGAGATAATCGTAGCTGTGATCGATCTTCTCGTACTTGAAGCTGCCGTCGGCGAAATCCTGCAGGTCCTCATAGGCCGCCTGGCCGATGAAGCAGATACCGCCGGGAGTTGAAGTCCCACCAGGCGGATTCGGCCGGGCGCGCTGCTGGCAGCGAACGCTGTACGGCTGTGCGATGCCCAGGGCCTGGTCCGTTCCCGGACCGCGCGAGCTGGCCGACGAGACGTCGGTCGACACGTAGCGGAGCCCGATGTTGCCCGAAAGGCGCAGGCCGCCGTCGGTCTCGGTGTCGAACTTCAGCATGCCGTAGGCGGCGAAATCGTCCTGCTGCACTTCCTGGACATCGGACGGCAGATACGGCGTCCCGTTGACCACGCTCTGGCGCTCGGCGAGCGGAGTCCAGTTGCTGCCGCCACCGGCACCGAACTGGGTCCTGGCCGTGGTCTGGATGCCCTGGAAGAAGTCGACCGCGGCGTCGTAGTTCTCGATCAGATCGCCGGTGTAGTAGTACGCACCCGGAGGGCCATCGACGCCCCCGCGCCAGAAGTCGGGGAACTCATAGCGCGCGGTGTTGGCCGACACGTCGCCGAAGTTGACCGGGCGGCTGCCGTCCCACACTTCGCTCAGCTTGCCCCAGTTGTAGGTCGTGTAGCGAACGGTCTGGTCGCGGGTCTGGTAGCGCGCACCCATCTTGGCGCTGGTGATGAACGAGTCCGGCGCAAAGTCGTACTCGAGATCGCCGGCGAGCGCCCATTGCTCGCCGTCGCTTTCCTCGGTGTGATCCATCGCCGCGCGCCAGAACTGGAAGCGCGGATCGGTGAAGTACTGCTCTTCGGTGGCCGAGCCAAGCGGATCGTCCGCCGGTCGCGCCCCGCTCCAGGTGTAGGACAGATACTGCGGCTTGTGCACGACGACGGCCGGCGCATCGCCGGTGATGTCCAGCTCCTGATCCGCGAACAGCGAGCCGAACACGCTCATGTCGAGGTTCTTCTTTTCCGACTGGGCGTATTGCCCGTCGACGGAAACCCGCAGGTTGTCGGCGAACTCGTGCTCAAGGCGCAGGCTGTAATCGGCGTTGGTGATCTCGTCTTTCACCTGGCGCCGGGCCAGCGAGTACTGCGAACCACCGATCGGCACGAACTGGCCGTTGCTGCCGCCGCGCCAGCCGTTGCCGGTATTGACGATATAGCCCGACTGGAACAGGCCGTTCTCGTCGTAGGTATAGTTCGTGAACGAACCCATCGGGCACTGCGCGCGCGGCGGAGTTTCGTCGTCGGGATTGATCACGTTGTTGCTGTCGACGACGCGCGGACCGTTGGCGTTCTGCCGGCACCCGATCGGATAGGTCTCGTAATCGGACAGGTCGGGAGCCGCTTCGTAGGTCCACTCGCCCCAGGCATTGGTCGAATGCGAGCGAATGAACTCGGCGGTGATGTTCGTCCGTGCGTCGGTGCTTTCCCACTGCGCCGCAACCGAGACGCCGTCGCGCGCACGGTCGAATTCCTGCGTGCGGAACTGCCCGCCCACCGGCGCCACCTTCGTGGTGTCGTAGTCGGCGAAACCATCGGCGCCGGCAGTACCAAGC
>DATDLP010000334.1:0-7217 GCA_036519255.1 Croceibacterium sp. | reverse complement strand
GCTTTCCCCGACCGCCTCGACATCCCACAGCCCGAGATCGGTCAGTGCCGAGAACAGCCCGGGCGTCACCCAGCGCCCGCTTCCGTCGATCGCCGTCATGCCCGCAGGCACTGCCACACCGGCACCTGCGGCCACGATTCGTCCGTCGCGGACCACGACGGTGCCATTCGGGATCGGCTCGCTACCGTCGCCGAGCGCCACGGTGGCGCCGGTGATCGCGAAGTCCTGCGCCACGGCCGGGACCGCGAGGACCAGCGCGACAAGCGCAAGCAGCGCCGCGCGCCTCACTTGACGTCTCCTTCGCCCGGCTGGCCGAGCTCGAAGTCGCTCACCGGCCGCCGCGCCGGATCGAGCGCGTCGAACAGCAGCGCGCCGTCGATCCACACCTTCTCGGGCCGCGTGTAGACCGACAGCGGATCGCCGTTCCACAGCACCACGTCGGCCATCTTGCCCGGCGCGAGGCTGCCGGTCTCGTCGGCGATGCCCATCGCCTGCGCGGCGTTGAGCGTGAACCAGCGGATCACTTCGGCGTCGGGAATGTCGATCCCCATGCGCCGCCCCGCCGCCTGCGCCTTGGCCGCGTCCTGGTTGAGCCGCTGGATGCCGTTCTCGTCGTCCGAATGGATCACGACGCAGGCGCCGGCATTGTGAATCAGCGCGGCGTTCTCGGGGATGCCGTCGTAGGCTTCCATCTTGAAGCCGTACCAGTCGGCCCACACCGCCGAGCATACCCCGGCCTCGCGCAGCAGGTCGGCGATCTTGTAGCTCTCGACCGCGTGGTGGAACGCAGTGACGCGGTAGCCCATCTCCCTGGCCATATCGAGCACCAGCGCCATCTCGTCGGCGCGGTAGCAGTGGTTCTGGATCAGGATGTCGCCGTCGAGCACCCCGGCGAGCGTCTCGTTGGCGAGGTCGCGCTTCTCGCGGTCGCCGTCGGCGTATTCGCGCGCCTCGAGCCAGGTCTGGCGGTTGACCGCGAAGTTGCCCATCCGGGTCGACGGCATCTGATCCTGCTCGCCGTAGACCCGCTTGGGGTTCTCGCCGCAGGCCATCTTGAGCGAGTAGGGCGCGCCGGGGAACTTCATCCCCTGCACCGTGCGCGACGGCACGTTCTTGAGCGTGACCGAGCGGCCGCCCATCAGGTTGGCCGAGCCGGGCAGGATCTGCAGCGTGGTCACCCCGCCGTTGGCCAGCGCGCGGGTGAAGCCCGGGTCCTGCGGCCAGACCGAATGCTCGGCCCAGACCTCGGGCGTGGTCGGATCGGTCGCCTCGTTGCCGTCCTCGTGCGCCGCGACCGAGGGGGTCGGGTAGTCGCCGAGGTGCGAGTGGATATCGATCACCCCGGGGGTGACGAACTTGCCGCTCGCGTCGATCCGCGCGTAGCCCGCCGGCACCGCGAGCTCCGGGCCGCCGATCGCGATCACCTTGCCGTCGGCGATCAGCACCACGCCGTTGTCGATCCGCCCACCCGCGCCGTCGTACACGGTCGCGCCGACCAACGCGGTCGGCACCCCGGGATAGGCATGGTAGGTCGAGGGATAGGGAACTTCGCTGGCCGAGGCGCTACCCGGCCCGTCACCCGCCGTCGTACAGGCCGCGAGGCTCGCGGCTAGCGCCAGCGCCAGCCCGATCGTCGCCCGCATGCCTTGCCCCCCGCCCGCGGTCAGCGCTCGGGACGAACCGGCGGGTGCATGCCGCCTTCGTGCGCCTCGATCCCGGCCTGCGCGCTGCCCTCGCCGGCGAAGGCATCGATCAGCTCGTCATCGCGGTCCTTGAGCGTGTCGAGGTGCATCCAGCGCTTCACGATCGGGCTTAGCAGCAGCACCGCGACCGCGACGCCGATCGAGATCCAGCCGAACATCTCGTAGATGTCGAGCAGGCCCTGCTTGCTCATCGCGCCGTCGTGCCCGCCGGTCGCCTCGCCGATCTTGCCGGCGACGAAGTTGCCGACCGCGGTCATGTAGAACCACGCGCCCATGATCAGCGACGCGAGGTAGCTCGGGGCGAGCCGGTTCATCGCCGAAAGGCCGACCGGCGACAGGCACAGCTCCGCGGTGGTCGCGAACAGGTAGTAGGCGAACACCAGGAACACCGGAGTCATCGCCGCGACCCCGAAGGCACTCGCGCCGTACACCAGCACGAGGTTGGCGAGGCCCATCTGCGCCAGCGCGAGGCCGAACTTGGCTGGGGCCGAAGGCTCGAGCCCGCGCTTGCCGAGGAATTGCCACAGGCCGGCGAAGAACGGGGCGAACAGGATGATGTAGATCGGGTTGATCGACTGGAAGATCCCCGCCGGCACTCCGCCGCGATCGACAAACCGGTCGGTGAACAGGTTCATCGATCCGCCCGCCTGCTCGAACAGGCCCCAGAACAGCGGGTTGAGCGCGATCAGAAAGAGGATCGCGAACATCCGCTCGCGCGGTTCCTTGGGCAGCTTGAAGCTCTCGTAGAGCACGTAGCCGAGCAGCGCGACGCCCGAGATCGCGAGCAGTGTCTGGATCACGTCCTGGTACTGCACCAGGCCCCAGATCACCGCGACCGAGGCAAGGCCGGTCGCGTAAAGCGCCAGTTCCTTGCCTCGGCCCAGCGGTGCGGGCGCCTCGCCTGCGCCGAACAGGACCTTCTTGCCGAGCACGAACACCACCAGGCCGGCGACCATGCCGATCCCGGCGAGGCCGAAGCCGAAGCCCCAGCCGACCGTCTGCCCGAGATAGGCGACGAGGATCGTGCCGAGCGCCGCGCCGACATTGATGCCCATGTAGAAGATCGTGTACGCCGGGTCGCGGCGCAGGTCGGTGAGCTTGTAGAGCTGCCCGACCATCACCGAGATGTTGGCCTTCAGGAAGCCCGAGCCGACGATGATGAAGGCGAGCGCCGCCCAGAACACGTTGATCGTCGGATCGTCCTGCCCGCCGACGCCTTCGACCGCCATCAGGCTGTGGCCGATCGCCAGCAGCACGCCGCCGTAGACCACCGCCTTGCGCTGGCCGAGGTAGCGGTCGGCCAGGTATCCGCCGAGAACCGGGGTGATGTAGACCAGCGCGGTGTAGGCGCCGTAGATCAGGTTGGACTTGGCATCGCTGAACAGCCAGTGCTGGGTCAGGTAGAAGATCAGGATCGCCCGCATGCCGTAGTAGGAGAAGCGCTCCCACATCTCGGCGAAGAACAGCATGTAGAGGCCTTTGGGATGGCCCGCGAACTCCGGCTCCTTCTGGATCGCGATCTTCGCGCCAACCGCCAGGAACGCCGCGAGCACGGCGACCGCGATCGCGGCGATCCAGTCGGCTTCATTCCACAGAGCCATGTCCTTCATTCAGTGCGTCCCCAGCGAATTCTGTCGTTATGATGATGAGGCCCCCGGACGGGGGGCGAAACGCGCACCCTAACGGATGTTTCCCCCATGTGAAGCGTGTTTCGTTGCAGCGGAAACCGCTCGATCGGCCCGGCGGGCTTGACCCGCCACGCTGTATTATGGCACTGCATCACTGATGAGCGACAACCGTCCCGTGTATCTGCGCCTGCGCGACGAGATCGCCGCGGCGATCATCGACGGGCGCTACGGCGAAGGCGACATGCTCCCCTCGGTGCGCGCCTTCGCCGCCGAGCAGGGGGCCAACCCGCTGACCGTCGCCAAGGCCTACCAGCAGTTCCAGGCCGACGGGCTGATCCGCGTCCAGCGCGGCGTCGGCATGTTCGTCGGGCAAGGCGCCGCCGACCGGCTGCGCGCGACCGAGCGGGCGACGTTCCTCGACGAGGAATGGCCGCAGATCCGCGAGCGCATGGTGCGGCTCGGGATCGAGCCGGCGGACGTGCTCGACGCGGCCTGAGCGCCGTTCGGCCGGGAATTCCGCCTAAATTCAACATTTGTGAGTGTCCCCGATTGCGCGGCGGCAGGCTCTCTGCCAAATTGCCCGTGGGTCGTGATCGCCGTCGCCCGATATGGGACGGCTGGGGAACCGCGCCGGCGGGCGGGAAGGAACTTCGATGATCAGATCCGAACTCCTGCAGGCGTTGTCGACCGACAATCCGGAATTGCGGCCCGAGGAGGTCGAGCAGGTGGTCGACATCTTCTTCGACGAGATCGCTGCGCGGCTCGCCGAAGGCGGCCGCGTCGAGCTGCGCGGCTTCGGCACGTTCTCGACCAGGCTGCGCGAAGCCCGCACCGGGCGCAATCCGCGCACCGGGGATCCGGTCGACGTGCCTTCGAAGCGGGTGCCCTACTTCAAGCCGGGTAAGGAAATGCGCGAGCGGCTCAACACCGATTGAGGCGGCCGGGCACCTGGCACACCGTTTCGGCGTGCGCGTGCGACAAGAGAAAGGGCGCGGATCCTGCGATCCGCGCCCTTCCCTTTTTCACCGGCGATCAGTTGCCGAAGTTGCGCTTGACCGAAACGGCCCAGGTGCGCGGCAGGCCGGGAACGCCGGTCACCGCACCGAGCGAGCGGGTGACGTCGCTGACGCTCAGGTAGTGGTACTCGTCGAACAGGTTCTGCACCTCGAGCCCGACTTCCCACGCCTCGTCTTCGGTCGTGTACCAGATTCGCGCGTTGCTGAGGAAGCGGCCCGGAATGCGGCTCCACGAGCTGTTGGTGGTGTCGGTGAAGATCTCCGAGCGATACGCGCCGTCGAGACGGAAGTGCGCCAGTCCGGACCCGACGTCGGCATCGTACTGGATGCCGAGGCTGTAGGTCCATTCGGGCGTGTACGGGAACGTCTCGCTGCCGTTCAGACCCGCAGGCGCCACCGATGCCTCGTCGTAATCGACGTCGATGAAGCTCAGCGACCCGTCGATCGACAGGTTGTCGATCGGATAGATCGTGGTCTCGAGCTCGAAGCCCTTCACCACCGCTTCGCCGACGTTGGTCGGACGCAGGCACGGCGACGACGGACAGGCCGACAGCTGGAAGATGATGTCGGCGTAGTCGTTGTAGAACACCGCACCGTTCAGGCGCACGCGCCGGTCGGCGAGGTCGGCCTTGAAGCCCAGCTCGTAAGTGATCAGGGTCTCAGGATCGAACGGCTTCACCTGGTTGCACGGCGCCGCCGGAATGACCGAGCCGTTCGCGGCGTAAGTGAACTCCGGGCATTCGCCGGTCGAGGGACCGAAGAACGGACGCGGGTTCACGCCGCCGCCCTTGTAGCCGGTCGCGATCGAGGCGTAGGCTAGGAACTCGTCCGAGAAGCGGTAGTCGGTGGCGATGCGCCAGTCGACGCGGTCGCCCTTGAACTCGCCCGCGAGGTCGTAGATTCCGCTGAGCAGGCAGTTCGGCGAGTTGCCGATGCCCGTCGGCCCGGCGAGGGTCGGCGGCGGAATGCCGAGGCGATCCGCCGGCGGCTTGGCCTGGTCCGCGGTATAGGCGGCGTTCTGGTTGAGGAACAGGCAGATCGGCGCCGGCGAGGAGTTGCTGGTCCAGTCGGCCGGCCACGGGCTGGGATTGAACGTCCAGTTGGCGAACGGCACGGTCCCGTCCGGGTTGCTGCGGAAGTAGGTGTAGGTCTTCTCGTCCCACGATCCGCGGATGCCGGCCGTGATCGACCACGCCTCGGTCGGATGCACGATGGCGTTGGCGAACAGCGCCTTCGAGGTCGACGGCGTGGTGTCGGGCCCGTGCACGAAGTCGATGCCGGCGTAAGGCAGGTCGACGCGCGCGGTGTAGCTTCCGTCCTGGTCCATGTAGAACCCGCCGAGCGTGTACTCGACCAGCCCGTCGGCGAATTCGCCGTTCAGGCGCAGTTCCTGGCTCCACGCGCGGTGGTCGAGGCGGTTGTCGAGCTGCGCCACCGGCACCGGCGATGCGTCCTGGTCCTGGGCGAACTTGGTCGTGTATTCACGCCAGGCGCCGACCCAGAACAGCTCGATGTTGTCGGCGACTTCCCACGAGACGTTGCCCATCACGCCCCAGCCGTTGAAGTCCTGGTTCTGCAGCGCAGCGTAGGGCTTGTAGGGCGACTGCGAGGTCGGCGCGGTTCCGTCGAGGAAGTTCGCATAGCTGATGAAGCGCCGGTCGCCGTCGTAGACCGACGCGCTCAGCGCATCGCAGCTGTACTCGCCGGCGGGCACGAAGCGGCAGTCGAACGGGATCGCCGCCCCGTTCTTGCCGGGCAGCCAGGCAGGCTGGCCCGGGCCGGCACCGCGCGCGAAGCCCGCGTTGGCATCGCCGACCGTGGCCGACGGGGTGAACACCGGGTTGGTCGCGCTCTGCGCGCGGCCGGCGGCGATCAGCACCGTCGGCTGCGGCTCCGAGCGCTCGCGGGTATAGTCGCCGGAAATGTTGACCTCGATCGTGTCGATCGGCTCCCAGCGCAGCGCCAGGCGCCCCGCACCGATCGACTGGCCGCCTTGCGTGCCGACCACCGGGTAAGCGCCGCGGGCGTTGTTCGCGGCAACGTTTTCGGTCGGGTGGGCGACGCCGTAGTCGAGCAGGTCGACATAGCCGTCACGGCCCTTGAAGATGCCCGAGGCGCGAACCGCGAGCTGATCGTTGATCGCGAAGTCCGCCATGCCGCGGACCTCGAGCCGGTTGAACGATCCGTACGTCACCATCAGCGAGCCGGTGCCGTCGCCTTGCGGCTTGGCGCTGAACAGCTTGATCGCGCCGCCGATCGAGTTCTTGCCCGCCAGCGTGCCCTGCGGGCCGCGCAGGATCTCGATCCGGTCGAGGTCCATCAGCTCGAGCAGCGAGCTCGACAGCGTCGGGATGAACACGTCGTCGATGTAGATGCCGACGCCGGGATCGAGCGCGTAGTTGAAGTCGGTCTGGCCGACGCCGCGGATGTAGGCGATCAGGCCGGAACCGCCGTTCTGCGGCTGCGGCGTGAGCGAGACGTTCGGTGCCTGCGCGGCGACTTCGGCGATGTTGGTCTGGCCGCGCGCCTCGAGCATCTCGTTGTTGACCGCGGTGATCGCGATCGGCGTGTCCTGCAGGTTCTGTTCGCGGAACTGCGCCGTGACGGTGATTACGTTGTTCCGTCCATCTTCGTCCGCGTCCGCGGCCGGGGCAGGAGCGGGTTGGTTCTGAGCGTGAGCGGGGACGGCCATGCAGGCGACGATCGCCAACGATGACGCGACGCTGAGCGTCTTGAATTTCATCAGGTATCCTCCCGTGGCGGGAGCCGCTTGGCGACCCCGCGAATGCTCCTCACCCGCCCAGACCGGCGGACCACGTTCAAGGAAGTGTCCGGATTTCTATAGGGCCGGTTGCGACCCACTCCCTCTC
>DATDLP010000333.1:0-2472 GCA_036519255.1 Croceibacterium sp. | reverse complement strand
CAAGGGGCCGAGGTCAGCATATCGATCCTTGCGTCTCCGCGTCTCCGCATCTCCGCGTGAACCGCACCGTTGCCACGCTCAGATCCACTTGAGGCCCATGTCGGTCAGCTTCTGCCTGAAGCCATACATGTCGAGGCCCAGCTCGCCGCTCGCAAGGCGCTGGCGCTTGTCGCCTTCGTTGGCCTCCCGGGCGCGGGCCTTATCGAGCACCTTGGCCGCATCGGCGCGCTTGACCACGCAGACGCCGTCGTCGTCGGCGACGATCACGTCCCCCGGCTCGATGTATGCCGAGGCGCAGACCACTGGCACGTTCACACTGCCGAGCGAGGCCTTGATCGTACCTTGCGCAAAAATCCGCTTGGCCCAGACCGGGAAGTTCATCTCGGTCAGGTCGCGCACGTCGCGGATGCCCGCGTCGATGATCAGGCCGCGCACGCCGCGCGCCTGCGCGCTCGTGGCGAGCAGGTCGCCGAAGTAGCCGTCCTCGCACGGGCTGGTCGGGGCGATGACGAGGATGTCGCCTTCGCGGCACTGCTCGATCGCGGCGTGGACCATGTAGTTGTCGCCCGGGGGCACGCTGACCGTGATCGCAGTCGCGCCGATGCGCGCGCCCGAATAGATCGGGCGCATGTAGCTGGCGAGCAGGCCGGTGCGGTCCTGCGATTCGTGCACCGTGGCGACCCCGCAGGCGCCGAGCCCGTCGACCACTTCGAGATCCGTCCGCTGGATGTTCTGGACGACGACACCGCTCATTCGCACGACTCCCTCTCGGCTCAGCTGCGCGTGCCCGGTGGACCCGCACGGGGGCTTGCGTCAAGAGACCCGCCGGACCTCTGGCAAACTTGTATGCAACACATACATTCGGTAACGGCGGCGGCGAAGGATGTCTGACTCGATTGCTCCCCTCTCCGCGCCCCGGGTGGCGCTGGTCGGCTTCGGTGAGGCCGGGGAGACTTTTGCTCGTTCGCCGGGCTGGCGGGGCGAGGCTCGCGGTTGGGACGTGCTACCCGAACGGCGTGCGCTGATGGCCTCCGCGGGTGTCGAGACCGCCGACAGCGCGGCCGATGCGCTATGTGACCGAGCCTTCCTGCTTTCGCTGGTCACCGCCGACTCCGCGCTCGACGCAGCACGCGACTATGCGCCGCTGCTGCCCGAGGGCGCGCTGTGGTGCGACATGAACTCGGTCGCGCCCGACACCAAGCGCGAGGCCGCAGCCGCCATCGAAGCCGCCGGCGGGCGCTATGTCGACGTCGCGGTCATGGCGCCGGTCGACAAAGGCATGGCCGTGCCGCTGCTCGTCTCGGGGCCGCATGCGCTCGCCGCGCAGCCCTTGCTCGAGGCGCTCGGCTTCACGAACGTGCGCGTGGTCGGCGACGAGGTCGGCCGCGCCTCGGCGATCAAGATGATCCGCTCGGTCATGGTCAAAGGGCTCGAGGCGCTGACCTGGGAATGCGCCGCCGCGGCACGCGCCGCCGGCGTGTTCGACGAGGTCATGGCCTCGCTCGACGCCTCGGAGAAGGCGACCGGCTGGGCCGAGCGGGTAGCCTACAACCGCGAACGGATGGAAACCCACGGAGCGCGGCGCGCGGCAGAGATGGAAGAATCGGCCAAGACGTTGCAAGGGCTTGGCGTCGAGCCGGTGATGACGCGCGGCACCGTCGCGCTGCAGCGTCAGGCGGCGAAGACCAAAGGGAACGAGAGGAACGAAGCGGCATGACGCTGATCATCGATTGCCACGGCCACTACACCGTGCTCCCCAAGGGGCACGATGCCTGGCGCGAGGAGCAGAAGGCCGCGTTCAAGGCGGGCAGCCCCTGCCCGCCCTACCCCGAAATCACCGACGATGAGATCCGCGAGACGATCGAGGCCAACCAGTTGCGCCTGATCAAGGAACGCGGCGCGGACGTGACTATCTTCTCCCCGCGGGCCAGCGCGATGGCGCCGCATTTCGGCGACGAGGCCGTGGCGAAGGAATGGGCGTTCCGGTGCAACAACCTGATTGCGCGCGTGGTGGACATGTTCCCCGAGACCTTCGTGGGCGTGTGCATGCTGCCGCAGAGCCCGAAGGCCGACATGAGCGCCTCGATCGCCGAGCTCGAGCGCTGCGTGACCGAGCTCGGGTTCATCGGCTGCAACCTCAACCCCGATCCGGGCGGCGGGCACTTCACCCATCCGCCGCTGACCGACCGTTACTGGTACCCGTTCTACGAGAAGATGGTCGAGCTCGACGTGCCGGCGATGATCCACGTCTCGGGCAGCTGCAACCCGGCGATGCACGCGACCGGCGGCTACTACATCGCGGCCGACACGGTCGCGTTCATGCAGCTGCTCGAAGGCGACCTGTTCGCCGACTTCCCGACGCTGCGCTTCATCATCCCGCACGGCGGCGGCGCGGTGCCGTATCACTGGGGCCGCTACCGCGGGCTGGCCGACATGCTCAAGAAGCCGGCGCTCGACACGCACCTGATGAAC
>DATDLP010000332.1:0-2352 GCA_036519255.1 Croceibacterium sp. | reverse complement strand
GGTCCGCGCGACCGGCACCGAGTCCAACGCCGCGGTGCCGTTCGGAGCGGTCGCGCACCTGATCGACGTGCCCGCGTCCGGTCGCACCGCCGACGTGATGCGCACCGCGCGGGAGTCGCTCGGCCGCGATCTGCTCCTCGTGGTCGATGACGCGCATCTGCTGGACCGGTTGTCGGCCGCGCTCGTCTACCAGCTCACCGAGAGTGGCGCCGCCAAGCTGATCGCCACCGCGACGATGGATCGCACAGTCCCCGAGGAAGTCTCGGCGCTGTGGGACGAGGGGCTGCTGACCCGCGTCGAGGTGCAACCCCCGGGTTACGACGGTGCGCGGCTCGCCGAACAGGTCGCGGCGTTCATCGCCGACCTTCCGCCCGAGGCGAGCCGGACGCTGCAGTACCTTGCGGTGCAGGACCCGCTACCGCTGGCCGATGTGACGGCGTTGACCTCTGCCGAAGCCCTTCAACGGGCCTGCGACGCGGGCGCGGTGGTGGTCGACGAGGACGCCGACCAGCCGATGGTGCACTGCCGTCACGTGTTGTTCCTCAACGCCGTTCGCGCGAACGTGGGTGGCCCGGGGTTGCGGCGGCTGCGCACGGCCGTCGTCGAGCAGATGGCGAAGACCCCGCGGCGTGGTGTGATCGACCGATTGCGGCTTGCGGTGCTCGCGCTCGACTCCGACGTGGCGAGGCCGACCGAGGACGTGGTCGATGCCGCCGCCGAGGCACTTCGACTCGGCGACCTCGCGCTCAGCGAGCGTCTGGGCCGCGCCGCGCTGACTGCCGGCGGCGGGTTCCCGGCGCAGCTGACGCTCGCCTATGCGCTGGGCTGGCAGGGTCGTGGACGCGAAGCCGAGGACGTACTCGGCCAAATCGATCCCGCGACGCTCGACGAGGGCTCGCTGATGGCGTGGGCGCTGCCCCGGGCGGCCAACCAGTTCTGGATGCGGTCGGAGCCCGAGCGGGCCGTCGCGTTCCTGCGCAGCACCCGCAACCGGGTGCAAACCCCGCACGCCCAGATCACCCTCGATGCCCTGCTGGCGACGTTCACGATGAACTCCGGTACGCCCCGGCGGGCGCTGGAACTCGCCGGCCAGGTGCTCGACTCCCCCGACGCCGACGACACCGCCGTCGGCTGGGCCGCGTCCACCGCCGCGCTCAGTTCGGCGCGCATCGGCCAGTTCGACGAGGTCGACGCACTCGCCCAACGCGCGATCGACGCCGGGCATCCCGGGTTGCTGCGATTCACCAGCGGATTCGGCCAGACCACTTCACGTCTGCTCAGCGGATCCCTGGATGATGCCGAGGAATTGGCGCGCCAGCTCACCGATTTCGCGCAGCTGCTGCAGCCCGGCCGCGCCATCGGCGAGGTGCTGCTCGCCGACATCCTGATCGTCCGCGGACAGCTCGACGAAGCGATCACGTTGTTACGCAGGGCGACAGGCACTTTGGCACCGACCGGATACTCGTGGGGTCCGCTGGCGTGGATGTTGTTGGCGCAAGCGCTAGGTCAGCGCGGCAGGCCGGTCGAGGCCGGAAAGGCGCTGTCGCGCGCCGAATCCCGCCACGGCCTCAAGTCCATGCTGTTCGCCCCCGAACTCGCGCTCGCGCGTGCCTGGACCTGCTTTGCCCGCAAGGATCCTGTCAACGCCGTCGCCGGGGCCCGCGAGGCAGCGAAAGCCGCCGAGCGCGGCGGACAGTCCGCAGTTGCGCTGCGCGCCCTGCACGACGCCGTGCGTCTCGGCGACACCCGCGCGGCCGACGCACTCGGGCGCACTTCGTTGAGCTGCGCGTTCGGCGATGCCACCCGGGCACACGCAGCCGCGCTCGCCGCCGGTGATGCCGCCGCATTACGCGACGTCGCCGAGCGCTATCACGACCTCGGGATGAGCGCCGCCGCGGCCGACGCGACGCGGCAGGCCGGTGGGTGAATTCGCGTCTTTCGAGGCGTTTGCGCGGCTCTAGACTGATGCGTGCCGCATGCGTGTGAGGAGGGGGCGCCACGATGGGTGCGCTTGACGGGTTCTACTCAACGTGGAACAAGGCCCGTGAAACCTTCGGCCAAGGTGTGCCCACCGACGGTTCCCAGTTCGACCAGAGCCGCACCCTCACCCAGATGAAAGCCGGCGTCGAAGCCGCCGCCCCCGACGACCGCTGGCAGGGCTCCGGCGCGAACGCCTACGCCGCGGCCAACAAAGAACACGCGCAGGTCTACCAGAAGCTCGCCGACCTCGACCAGAAGATGGCCGCCGAGGTCAAGAACGCCGCCAACGTCGTCTCCGCCGGACGCACAAACCTCGACAACGCCAAGAGCTGGGTCGAAGGCATGGCCAACTCCCTGCCCGCCACCAGCCAA
>DATDLP010000331.1:0-4285 GCA_036519255.1 Croceibacterium sp. | reverse complement strand
CCGTACTCGCCGAGCGAGGCGGCGAGCGAGTGCAGCGCGGCGCGCAACGAGCGCAGCTCCTTGGGATCGGCCTCATTTGGCTCGCGCCCGCGCTGGCGGAACAGCTTGCCCATGCGCTCGGCCAGGCCGGCCTTGCCGCGCGCCGGGCGGCGCACGAGGCTGACGAACTGATCGTTGACGAACAGCGAGCCGCTGGTGACCTTCTCGCGCCAGCGGCGGTCGATGTGCGCCGCGAGCGGATCGTCGAAGCTTGCCTCGAGCTCGACCGCCACGCGCCGGCGGATCACGTGGTGGTACAACACGAAGCGCGCATCGAGATTCGAGCGCAGCATGACCTCGCGTGTGATCGCGTGCGCATTGAGCGCGTCGGTATCCTCGGTCTCGAACAGCAGGCCGGGCACCTGCAGCGCACACATCAGCGATCCGTCGCGCAGCAGCATGGTATGCTCGTCCACCAGCCGCGCGTACGGCAGGCGGTCGCCGGCGTGCGCCTCCCTGGCGCTCCACGCGGCGGCTCCGAGCCACTTGGTCGTCATGCACTTGCTCCCTGCCGCCCACGCGGGACGGCGAAAATCACGCGCTGTAGCTGTTGCAGCCCCAGCGTTTCCAGTTCCTGACTCGCGGACACTTGCTGACCTTGGTCAGCCACAGGTCGAAGATCCGCGGCTCGCGCAGGCAGGCGAAATAGCCGATCGCGTGCATCACGAACGGGACCGGCAGGATCCACAGGCTCTTGAAGATGATGAACGCCTGCGCCGACACCACGCCGTTGATGATGAAGTAGTTCATCGTCACGCCGGCGAACATCTGCGGGCGCGTGAGCGCGCGGTGCACGGGGTGGCGGATGAGCTCCATCGCGCGTCAGCCCACCGCGGCAGCGGACTGGATGCCCGCAACGATCGAGGCAGCGCCGAACAGGATGAAGCAGCCGATGATCACCGTAGCGCCGAAGCGCCAGTTCATCCGCCCGGTCAGCATCATGAAGCCGACCGCGGCGATCGCCATGACCGCGACCGCGGTGGCGACAGTACCGAGCAGCGTGCCCTGCATCCATGCCAGCGCGGCGACGATCGGGCCCGAACCGGCCGGATCCTGCGCCTGCGCGGCGGCAGGGGCGAGCAGCGCGGCAGCGGCGAGGGCAGGGGTAGCAAGACGGGTAAGCAAACGCATCTATTCGGCACTCCGGGAATGGCTCGACAGGCGTCCCATGACCGAGACGACGTAGTTCTGGGTTTCGCGAATGCGCGGGATGCCGCCCGCGCTGATTACCCGGCCGGGGCCGGCGTTGTAGGCGGCGAGCGCCTTCTCGAGATCGCCGTCGAAGCGGTCGAGCTGCTCGCGCAAGTAGCGCGCGCCGCCTTCGAGGTTGGCGTAGGGATCGTCGGGGTTCACCCCCAGCTCGCGCGCGGTGCCGGGCATCAGCTGGGCGAGGCCGCGCGCACCGACCGGCGAGAGGGCGTTGGCGCGCCAGCGGCTCTCTTGCCACACCACCGCCTCGATCAGCGCCGGGCTGAGATCGAACCGGGCGGAGAGCTCGGCCACTTTCGCGGCATAGGCATCGGGCACCGCCTGCGCGTGTAGCGCTGCGTCGGCGACCGCATAGTCGGGCACGACCGACGCTTCGGCCGGAACTTCGGCCAGCGGCAGCGCCTCGGCGGCGTAGAGAGCGTCGGTTTCCACCTCCAGCGCGCGCGGGCCGGAAATCCAGCGCGCCTCGCCGTCGTTGCCGATCTCGAGCACGTCGGCATGCGCCGGGGCCACGACGAGCGTGGCCAGCGCCAAGGCACCGACGGCGTTAACGGCACGCAGAATCATTCCGACCCTCCAGAGCGAGGCCCATGCTTACTCGAAATGACAGTGCCGTGACAGAGCGCGGTTAAGCTTTGCATTCCGTGCATTACAAAGGCCCGGACGGGCGAACCGTCCGGGCCCTGCATGCTCCCGAAGGGGCCGGTCGGCCGGCTCGTGGATCAGTCGTGCAGCGCGGCGAACTGCGTGCTGCGCTGCATGCTCGCCAGCGCGCGGCGGGCGGCCTTGCGGGAATCGGTCCAGGTGCCGTCCGCGAGCTCGAGCTCGTAGTGGGTGCCGCTGTCGAACGCGGCCTGGAATGCCACGGCGGCGCGCGCGGTGTCTCCCCGTCGGGCATAAGCCGCGCCGAGATTGATAAGCAGGGCCGGATCGTCGGGATCGGTCGCCAGGCGGGCCTCGATCAAGCGGATCGCCTCGTCGGCTCGGCCGGCAGCGATCTCCTCGTAGGCGACCTCGCGCAGTTCGATCGTCCGCGGCTCGGCGCCGGGTATCGAGGTCAGTTGCGCCGCCGCGGCCAGCGCGGACAGGACGAGGGTGGCGGACATGGCATTCTCCCAAATCGTCTCGTTCGATGAGGGGAAGATGCGCCCCAGGCGAGTCGCCTGCAATAAAAATGAAACACTGTCATAAAACTGCAATATCCATCCACCGCATGACACGGCGAATGTCATAATTGTCAAATATCAGACATAACTAACGCTCAGACACAAAAGCACAATCCTGCAAAGAAACTGTCACCTCACGGTCCTAGCTGCGGAACCGCGATCCACGATTTCGCACCATCCGATTCTCGGTTTTTGAGGGGACCGTTCGCCGTGACTCACCTTACTCGCTCGCTCGTCCTTGGCTGCAGTGTGCTGGCGCTCGCCGCCTGCGGTCCGGAAGACATCGCCTCGCCGGGAACCGGGGGCAACATCACGATCAACAATCCGCCCGCACCCGCGCCGACGCCCACCCCGACGCCGACCGCCCCGGTGCTGGTCACCGCGGCGGCCGGCTGCCCGACCATGCCCACCGGAGCGGAGCTGACCAACGCGGGCGTGATCACCGGCAACGAGGGCACCTGGCGCGTCTGCACGCTGCCGCGCGTGATTCGCACCTCGATCACGCTGCCGCGCATCAACGGCCTGCTCTACCATATGGACGGCCGCGTCGATGTGGGTTGCGACGGCGGCTTCCGCGCCCCGACCGCGGCGGCGCCGTTCGCCACTTCGACCCTCGGCAGTTGCGCGGGCTTGAACCTGACCGCCGACACCAACGTCACGCTTACCATCGAGCCGGGCGTGATCCTCTACGGCGCCACCGGCCAGTCGTGGCTCGCGGTCAACCGCGGCAACAAGATCAACGCCGTCGGCACCGCCACCCGCCCGATCGTCTTCACCAGCAAGGACAACATCGTCAGCGTCTCGACCGACACCACGCAAGGTCAGTGGGGTGGCGTCGTGCTGATGGGCCGCGCCAAGACCACCGACTGCCTCACCGGCACCGTGGAAACCCCCACCACCGCGAACACCTGCGAGCGCCAGACCGAAGGCGCGCCCGATCCGGCGCGGTTCGGCGGAAACGACGACACATACAACGCGGGGCGGATGAGCTTCGTGCAGATCCGCTTCTCGGGCTTCGTGCTCGGCTCGAACGTCGAGCTGCAGTCGCTGACTGCCGAGGCGATCGGCAGCGGCACCACGCTCGATCACATCCAGAGCTTCAACAGCTCGGATGACGGCGCCGAATTCTTCGGCGGCCAGTTCGGGCTCAAGTACTACATCGCCACCGGCGCGGACGACGATAGCCTCGACGTCGACACCGGCGCGCGCGTCGACGTTCAGCACGCGCTGCTGATCCAGCGGCCCGGCCGCGGCGACGCGCTGATGGAGATCGACAGCAACAGCAACGAGGGCAACACGCCGCGGACCAACCTCAAGGTGGCGAACTTCACCGCGCTGCAGCCGCAGACCAGCATCGACAACGAGAACAACGACCAGGCGGCGACGCTCTTCCGCGGCAACTCGGACACCACGCTGATCAACGGCCTGATCATCACGCCGAATAACGAATGCGTGCGCATGAATGGTTCGGGCTCGACCGCCAACCGCGCGACGCTGACGGCCCGCTCGGTCGCGCTGCAGTGCAACGCCACCAAGTACGTCGGCAGCGGCAGCAGCGGCATCGCCTTCACCACGGCGGATATCGCCGCGGTGTTCGCCGGCAACAACAACACCGATGCGTTCACGAACACGCTGACGGGCCTGTTCGTCAACGGCGCGAACGAGACCGGGATCGCGGCGATCAACCCGACCACGGTGCCGCTCGGCAGCGCGTTCTTCGACGTCACGACTTACGCCGGCGCGGTCCAGAACTCGACCGCCAACTGGTTCACCCAGTGGACCTGCAACAGCTCGTACGCAAACTTCGGCGCCGGCAACTCGGGCAACTGCACCGCGGTGCCGGTCTTCTCGTGATTTGACCGAAAGGGGCG
>DATDLP010000330.1:0-9569 GCA_036519255.1 Croceibacterium sp. | reverse complement strand
CCCCTCCCGCAAGCGGGAGGGGAGTGACTCGCTCCTCCTCTGCTCCCATATCGCCCCGCATGGCGATGCCCCCGCAACCCTGGCCGACCGGCTTGTGCGACCAGCTCGAGCCGCTGGTGCGGCGCGTGTTGGCGCCGAACGGCTCGCCGTTCACCTACACCGGCACGCAGACCTATCTGGTCGGCACCGGAGACGGCCTGGCGGTGATCGACCCCGGCCCCGACCTGCCCGACCACCTCGCCGCGCTCACGATCGCGATCGGGGAAGCCCCAGTCATCGCGATCTGCTGTACACACACCCATCGCGACCATTCCCCCGCCGCGGCGCCGCTGGCGGCGCGCACCGGCGCCCCGATCGTCGGCTGCGCGCCGCTGGTGCTCGACAGCGACGAGCCGCGCGCGGACGTGCCGTTCGACACCGCCTATCGCCCCGACCGCGTGCTGGGCGACGGCGAGTCGATCGTCGGCCCGGGCTGGACGCTGACCGCCGTGGCGACGCCCGGCCATACCTCGAACCACCTGTGCTTCGCGCTCGAGGGCACGGGCGCGTTGTTCACCGGGGATCACGTCATGGCCTGGTCGACCACCGTGGTCGCGCCGCCCGACGGCGACATGACCGACTACATGGCCAGCCTCGACAAGCTCCACGCACGCGACGACCGGATCTATTACCCCGCGCACGGCGCGGCGGTGACCAATCCGCGGCAGCTCGTGCGCGGCATGATCGGCCACCGGCGCCAGCGCGAGCGGCAGATCCTCCGGCTGCTCGGCCAGCGGACTCACCTGATATCCGAGCTGATTCCGCAGATGTACAAGGGCGTCGACGAGCGGCTGTGGCCCGCCGCCGGGCAATCGGTGAAGGCCCACCTGCTCGATCTGGAACGCCGCGGCCTCGTCGCCCGTTCGGAGGAGCGATGGACACTCAATCCCCCAGACCGCACCTGATCAAACGCGAGACGATCGGCGACCGGCTGCAGCACCCGCCGCACCACGAGCGCCCGCTCGCACGCGTGGCAATGGTGCCGTGGCTGCTGTTCATCCTGACGCTCGCACTCGCCGCGTGGCTCGGCTGGCGCGCGTTCGGGCCCGAAGACAACGGCGATCCGCTCGCGACCAGCCTCGTCGCGTTCGAGAAGCAGAACCGGCTGACGGTGTTCTCGGCGCAGCTGTCGCCGGTGGTGGCGAGCGAGGACAGCCGCCTGATGGGCCTGGTCCAGTCACGCCAGGTCGCGGTGATCCCGGCGCGGGTCGACTACACGCTCGACCTGTCGCGGATGGACCGCAGCCGGCTGCGGTGGGACGAGACCGGCAAGACGCTCGACGTGCAGATCCCGGCGCTCACGGTCGGGCGGCCCAACCTCGACGAAGGCCGCGCGCAGTACTTGCGCGAAGGCCTGTGGATCAGCCGCCAGGCACAGGACAACCTGACGCGGCAGAACACCCGGCTCGCCGAGCAGCAGGCGCAGGAGCAGGCGTCGAACCCTGTTCTGATGGGCCTCGCGCGCTCGGCGGCGAAGAGTGCCATCCGCCAGAACCTGGCGATCCCGCTCGAGGTCGCGGGGTTCGGCGAGGTCACCGTGAACGTGCGCTTCGACGGCGAGGCCCTGCCCGCCCGTTGAGCTTCGCGCCTTGCGCTGGTATCGTCGGCAACGGGTCTGGCTGGGGGGCTGCACCATGGCGACGATTCCGTATTCGACCGACACCGACCGCGGCGAGGCGCGGTTCTTCTTCACGATGGCCTGCGTCATGTCGGCCGCGATCATCGGCGGGTTCGCGTTCAACGTGGTGAGCGGGCGATCGAGCTTCGGCGCGCCGTGGCTGGTGCACTTCCATGCCTGGGTGATGCTGAGCTGGATCGGGCTCTACCTTGCGCAGAACGCGTTGATCTTCGCCGGCAACGTCGCGCTCCACCGCCGGCTCGGCTGGCTCTCGGTGGTGCTGATCCCGGCGGTGGTGGTCATGGCGCTGGTGATCACGCGGCTGTCGATGCAGACCACCGGCGGGCCGCCGTTCTTCGACCAGAACCAGTTCCTGTTCAGTAATCCGCTGCAGCTGCTCGGCTTCGTCGTGATGTCGAGCTGGGCGATCCACATCCGCAAGAACACCGGCTGGCACCGTCGGCTGATGTTCACCGCCTTCGCGGTGCTGACCGGGCCCGGCATCGGGCGGCTGCTGCCGATGCCGCTGCTGATCCCTTACGCCTGGTACATCGGCACGGTGTTCCTGCCGCTGCTGTTCCCGGTGATCGGCATGCTGGCGGACAGGAAGCGCTACGGCGCGGTGCATCCGGCATGGTTCTGGGGCATCGGCGTTGTGCTCGGGCTGCAGATCGTTGCGGACCTGATCGCATACAGCCCGCTTGGCTATCAGTTCACCGAGTGGTTCCTCGCCGGAACCCCGGGCGCAGAGCGGCCGATGGAGGCTTTCTTCCCGCCGCTGTAGTCCCTATCTCGGCCGCACGATGAGCATCCAGACCAAGCTGCCCACGGGCGCCGACCTTCGCGCCGAGATCGAACGCCTGCGCAAGGAGCGCAACGCGGTGATCCTCGCGCACTATTATCAAAAGCCCGAGTTGCAGGACTTGGCGGATTTCGTCGGCGATTCGCTCGAGCTCAGCCGCAAGGCGGCGGACACCGACGCCGAGGTGATCGCGTTCTGCGGGGTCAAGTTCATGGCCGACACGGCCAAGATCCTCAGCCCCGAGAAGATCGTCGTGCTGCCCGACATGGAAGCCGGCTGCAGCCTCGAGGACTCGTGCCCACCGGCCAAGTTCAAGGCGTTCCGCGAGGCGCATCCCGACCACATCGCGCTGACCTACCTCAACTGCTCGACCGAGGTGAAGGCGCTCAGCGACGTGATCGTCACCAGCTCGAGCGCCGAGACGATCATCAGCCAGATCCCGCCCGAGCAGAAGATCATCTTCGGCCCCGACCGGCACCTCGGCGGCTACCTCAACCGCAAGTTCGGCCGCGAGATGCTGCTGTGGCCCGGCGTGTGCATCGTCCACGAGGCGTTCTCCGAGCGCGAGCTGCTCAAGCTCAAGGCGCAGCACCCGGAGGCGCCGATCGCCGCGCACCCCGAATGCCCGCCGCACATCATCGACCACGCCGACTACGTCGGCTCGACCAGCGGCATCCTCAACTACGCCAAGACGATGGCGGCGCAGACGCTGATCGTCGCCACCGAGCCGCACATCATCCACCAGATGCAGCTCGCGCTGCCCGACAAGGTGTTCATCGGCGCGCCCGGCGCGGACGGCAACTGCAACTGCAACATCTGCCCGTACATGGCGCTCAACACGATGGAGAAGCTGTACGTGGCGCTGAGGGACCTGCAGCCGCGGATCGAGATCGAGGAAGGGCTGCGCCTGGCGGCGAAGCGCAGCCTCGACCGGATGCTCGAGATGGCGAGTGGGACTATCGGCAAGGGCGATTTGGGACGAGTGTGATGCGTCGCGCGGTCAGGCTGATGGCCCTGGGGCTCATCGCCACCGCGTTCGTGCTTGCCGCGTCCGGTAGCGTGCTTGCGTTAAGCGCGCAGCGTGCCGTCGCGGCCGGCGCCCTTGCCAAGCCACCGATCGGATGCCTCCACGGGCGTGACGCGCCGCTCCGTTTCGGCGATCTGCGTATCGCCGACAGGCTCCTCCCCCGGGCGATCGCGCTGCACTACCAAGACAAGGGCGATGGCTCGTCCAGCTGGCACGCCCAGCAATTGGCCGCGATGATCGGCTTCAAGCTGGCGTTCACCGCCGAGGAGAGGAGCGAACTCGCCCGAAAAGTCGGCGCGGAGGTCGCAGATTGCCCCCGCCGCTGACTTCGATTCGACGCCCCTACCCGGCCCGAAGCTAAACCGCCCCGGTCTTGCGCGGTGCGGTTTCCTTCAGGAACAGCGCGATCACGAAGCCCAGCACCAGGCTGCCGATCGTGAACACGAACACGTTCTGAATCCCGCTCGAGCCCGCGATCTGCCCGGCGATTGCCGGCGCCACGCCGCCGCCGAACACCTCGCCCGCGCCGATCACCAGCCCGGCCACCGATGCCACCATGCCGACCGGCGCCGCTTCCGCCGCCACCGGGCCGGCAAGGATCGCCAGCGCCGAGAAGTTGAACAGCGAGGCGAAGAACAGCAGCACGAACAGCGTGGTCAGGTCGTCCGCCCCGGCATGGGCGAACAGATAGGTAAACACCGCCGCGAGGATGTACGACACCAGCGTCGCCAGCTTGCGGCCGATGAAGTCGGACACGGTCGGCATGGCGAACTGGCCGAGCGCGCCGCCGAAGCCGACCGCGGAGAACACGAAGCCCATGTCCTGCGGCGAGAGCTTGAGGTAGTCGGTCAGGTAGCTCGGCCCCATCGCGGCGAGCACGAACACCCCGCCCATCGCGCACATCAGCGTCAGCATCGCCAGCGGCACGTTGCGGTGTTTGAACAGGTCGGCGAAGCTCGGGCGGGCCACCGGCGTGCTGCCGGCCGGCGGGGCCGCGGGCTCGCGCACGACGAAGAACATCGCCACCGCCATGATCAGGCCGGGCACCCCGACGATCATGAACACCGCGCGCCAGTCGGTCACCAGCAGCAACTGCGTGGCGATGATCGGGCCGACGGCGTTGCCCATCAGCGAGATCATGCACTGAAAGATGCCGTTGTTCATGCCGCGCCGCTTGGGGTGCGAGGCCTCGACCGCCACCGCGACGCCGATCGACGCGACCGGCCCTTCGGCCAGCCCCATCACCGCGCGGATCAGCAGCAGGCCGACCAGACCGCCGGCCATACCCGAGAAGACCGACATCAGCGAGAAGATCACCACCGCCGGGATCAGCACCTTGCGGCGCCCCACGCGGTCGGACAGGAAGCCCATCGCGAACGCCGACAGGCCCCAGAACACCGCGAGGATGCCGACGATGTTGCCGAGGTCCTCGTAAGTGAGGCCCAGCTCTTCCATGAACGATGGGAACAGCACCGGCAGGATGAACCGGTCGAGCCCGACCAGCCCGAAGGTCAGGCTGAGGATCAGGATGATCTTCCACTCGTAGTTGGTATCCCAGCCCCTGGACGCGTCCTCTTGCTGCATGTGCCCCTCCCCGTTGTGTCGTCTTTTCGACGCTCCCCTCAGGTGGCAGTCGTATCAGCGGGCTTGGGCGGCGTCGATTCCCCTACTTTCGCCAGCACCAGCGCCGATCCCACGAGCGCCACCCCGAACAGGTCGAGCGCGGTCAGCACCTCGCCGAAGCTGAGCCAGCCGACCAGCGCCGCCACCGCCGGCTGGGTCAGCAGCGCGATGCCGATCACCAGCGGTTCAAAATGCTTGAGCGCATAGACCAGCAGCCCCTGCCCGATCAGCTGGCTGGTCACCACCAGCCCGAGGATCGGCGCCCAGTTGCCCGGCCACACCGGCTCGCCGAGCGCGAGCGCGATGGCGAGCAGCACCGGCGCGCTGCCGAGGCTCGACCAGGCGAGCAGCGCCCAGCTGCCCATCGCCCTGCGCGCGCCTTGCAGGATCAGCAGGTAGCCCGCGTAGAGCACCCCGGCGAGCAGGCAGAACAGGTCGCCGGCGAGCGTCGCGGGCGAAATCTCGAACGAGCGCCCCAGCAGGATCGCCGCCCCGCCGATCGCCGCGGCCATCGCCGGCCACTCGCGCCCCTTGGGCAGCCGGCGCCAGGCGACGAAGCCCCAGACCATCAGGATCAGGCTGCCGGCGTTGCCGAACAGCGTGGCGTTGGTCATCCGCGTGAGGCCGATGCCGAGGTGCCAGCTCGCCACGTCGAGCCCGAACAGCACGCCGCCGAGCAGCACCGCGGCGATCATCCCGCGCGGAATCCCGCCGAGCTGCTGGCCGTTGGCGCGCGCGAACAGCGCGAGCAGCGGCAGCGCCAGCGCGACGCGCCAGAACCCGGCCGAGACCGGCCCGCTGTCGGCCAGCCGCACGAACCACGGCCCGAGCGCGAGCGCGACGTTGCCGACGACGAGCGCTGCGAGCGGCAGCAGGCGCGAGCGGGAGCCCTCCATGGCCATCGTCTAGCGCCGCCCGGGGACTTGGCTATAGGATAATCCCAGGGCGCGGATTGGAAGGACCCTGCTGATGGCGATGCGTTCCTGGCTGTTCGTTCCCGGCGACAGCCAGCCCAAGCTGGACAAGGCGCCCACGTGCGGCGCCGACGTGGTGATCGTCGATCTCGAGGACGCGGTGGCGCCCCCGGCCAAGCCGGCCGCGCGGATGCTCGCCGCCGCGTTCCTGCGCAAGAATGGCCAGGGCGCGCCCTTCCAGCGCTGGGTGCGGATCAACCCGCTCGACACCCAGCTGTGGCGCGAGGACCTCGCCGCAGTGATGCCCGCGCGGCCCGACGGGATCGTGGTGCCCAAGGCGGCCGGGCCCGAGCAGTTGCAGGCGCTGGCCGGCGAGCTGGCGGGGCAGGAGCCACGCCACGGCATCGCGCCCGGCACGACCCGCGTGCTGCCGCTGGTCAGCGAGACGCCCGCTGCCGCGCTCGGCATAACCAGCTACCTCGCGGCCCCGCTGCCGCGGCTCGCCGGGCTGACCTGGGGCGCCGAGGACCTCTCGGCCGCGATCGGCGCCGCGCGCAAGCGCGACGACCGCGGCTACTGGATGGACGCGTTCCGCTTCGTCCGCGCGCAAGTGCTGCTGACCGCGCACGCCCGCGGAGTGCTGGCGATCGACACCCTGCGCGCCGACTTCCGCGACATCGAGGGCCTCAGGCGCATGGCCGCCGACTCCTATTCCGAAGGCTTCTCGGGCATGCTGGCGATCCATCCGGGCCAGGTGCCGGTGATCAACGAAGCCTTCACGCCCGGCGCGGAGGAGATCGCGCGCGCCCGGGCGATCGTGAATGCGTTCAGCGCCAATCCCGGCGCCGGCGCGCTTTCGCTCGATGGCCAGATGATCGACCAGCCGCATCTCGAGCAAGCGCGCAAGCTGCTGCACCGGCTGCAGTAGCTTTTCCCCTCCCGCTTGCGGGAAGGGGCCAGCGGTGGGTCAGTGTCGGGATGACGCCGATTGGCCCACCCCCAGCCCCTCCCGCAAGCGGGAGGGGAGCTATTCTCCGCCGCCCTCGGGAGTGGCTTCCGCCACCTCGCCGCCGGCGCCGTCGGCTGCGGGCTGCTCGCCTTCCGCGCCCTCGCCTGCCGCAGCGTCATCGGTGACCGCGGCGTCATCCGCCGCGCTGCGCACGCGCGCATGCGCTTCGGGATCCTCGAGCGGGGGCTCGGAGCGCACGCGGTCGACCGGCAGCATGGCGTCGCTGATCGTGCCTTCGAGCACTTCGCCCGACGCGGCGCGGCTGTCGTCGCCCGCCGGGGCGTCGCCGCCGCAGCCGGCGAGCAGCGCGAGCGCAGGAAGGGCCAGGAACAGGCGCTTGTCGATCATCGTGACTCCGGCGTTTCGAGCGCGGCGAGGAAATCGCCGGCGGCGGCGCGCAGCGCCCCATCCCATTCCTCGGCCCCGACCGCAAGGCCGAGCCGCGCGAGGCTGGTCACGCCGAATTCGGCCACCCCGCACGGAACGATCCCGGAAAAGTGCGTCAGGTCGGGGTCGAGATTGACCGCAAACCCGTGCATCGTGACCCACTTGCGCACGCGCACACCGATCGCGCCGATCTTGGCCTCGGTGCCGTCGACGTCGCGGGTCCAGATGCCGATCCGCTCGGGCACCGCCCAGGCCTCGACCCCGAAGCCCGCGAGCGTGGCGATCACCCAGCCCTCGAGCGCGTGCACGAAGCGGCGCACGTCGCGTCCCCGCCTGCCGAGGTCGAGCAGCACGTAGCCGACGCGCTGGCCCGGGCCGTGATAGGTGTAGCGCCCCCCGCGCCCGGTCTCGACCACCTCGAACCGCGGATCGAGCAGCTCGGCGGCCGCGGCGCTGGTCCCGGCGGTGTAGACCGGCGGATGCTCGAGCAGCCAGACGAGCTCGCGCGCACGCCCTTGCGCGATCGCGGCGTTGCGCGTCTCCTGCTCGGCCAGGGCCGACCGATACGGCACCTGATGCAGGTCCTGCCGCCATTCGATGGCCGGATTCGGCGCGGGATCGGAAACGCTCATGCTCACGGTTTGCTGGCGATTGATTTCCGGCTTATCAAGGCCTCCATTTTTGGGGAGTGAGCCGTGACCTTCAACATGAGCGAAGCCTGGCGCGATGCGACCGCCACGATGGGGCGCAATCGCGAGGTGCTGCTGATCGTCGCCGGCCTGTTCTTCTTCCTGCCCAGCCTCGTGCTCAACTTCGCGATGGGCGATGCGCAGGAACTGGCCGTGGCCGATCCGAAAGGCGCCGAAGGCGCGCTCGTGGCGATCTATTCGCAATGGGCGTGGCTGGTCGTCCTGATCGGCATCGTGAGCATGGTGGGTTCGCTCGCGCTGCTGGCACTGCTGCGCGACCACGACCGGCCGACGGTCGGCGAAGCGATCAAGGCCGGCCTGGTCGGGTTGCTGCCCGCGCTCGGCACCTATTTCCTGATGGCCTTCGGCGCGCTGCTGATCGTCTTCCTGACCATCATCGTGCTGGGCCCGATCGCGGGCGTGGATGGCGAGAACGCGTCAATGGGCCAGCTGATGCTGCTCGGGGCGGTCGCGTTCGCGCTCATGATCTATCCGGCAGTGAAGTTCTCGCTTTCGATCCCGGTGATCGCGATCGACAAGGTGCATAACCCGCTCAAGGCGCTTGGCCGCAGCTGGCGGCTGACGAAAGGCAGCAGCCTCGGGCTGTTCCTGTTCTACTTCCTGCTGTTCGTCGTCTACTTCGTGCTGGCGCTGGTGGCCGCGATGATCACCGGCGCGCTGGCCCTGATCGTCGGGCCCGACGCCGGGCTCATCGTCAGCGCGCTGGTTTCCGGCGCCTTGTCCGCAGCCACCTCGGTCGTGATCGTCGCGGTCATCGCGGCCGCGCACCGGCAGCTGGCCGGGCCCTCGGCCGCAGCGGTCAGCCAGACGTTCGAATGAGCCGCGCCGTCCGTTCGGGCGGCGGCGGGATCAGGCCTTCCACCCCCAGGCGAGCAGGCACGGCGGGATGTTGATCCAGGTGAAGCCGGTGTCGACCCGCTCGAAATGGCGCGCCGTGAGATCGCGCGCGGTGGTGCTGAACTGGTAGGTCAGGAAAGCGCCGCCCGACCGGACCACGCGCCAGGTGGCCGCGGCGATCGCCGGGCCGACGCCCTCGGGCAGCGTCGAGAACGGCAGCCCCGAGAGAACGTAGTCGGCATGCTCGTGGCCGAGCGAGCGGACGATCGCCTCGACGTCCTCGGCCGAGCCGAGCACCGCGTGGAAGCGGCTGTCGCGGATGGACTTCTTCAGATAGTCGATGAACAGCGGGTTGGTATCGATCACCAGCAGCTCGCCGCCGCGCGGCAGGCGGTCGAGCACCGGGCGGCAGAACGTACCGACGCCAGGGCCGTACTCGACGAACAGCTTGCATTCGTCCCACTTCACCGGCGCGAGCATCTTGTCGATGGTCGAGCGCGACGACGGGATGATCGAGCCGACCATGCGCGGATGCTCGAGGAAGCCGCGGAAGAACACGCCGGCGGGGCCGAGCGCCCGCTCCACACGCTTCAGCAGCCCGGA
>DATDLP010000329.1:0-3257 GCA_036519255.1 Croceibacterium sp. | reverse complement strand
GAGGAAATCTCCGCCGACCGCCGACGAGAACTCGCGGCTCGCCTCGTGGGCCGACTTGATCTCCTCACCGTCGACGCGCGTCGTCGCGTATTGCGATAGTCGCCAGCTGCCGTCCGGCTCGACCGAGGCGGTGGCCGCGGTCGACATGGAGCCGAGCCTATGATCGGGCGACAACTCGAACACGCGCATGCCACCGAACTCGCCCCGCCCCGACTGCTGCATGACGTTGATCAACAGGTTGCCGTCGCGCACCCAGGCGCCGCCGCGGCTCGCGAAACTGATGTTCGAGAACTTGCTGAGCGCCTTCTGTTGCTTCGCCATCGACTGCAGCGGCGGGGCCAGGAACTCGCCGCACAACACCGCCAGCGCGACCAGCAGCAGGCCGGCCATGGCGACCGACCCCGCGATCCGCCACACGGACACACCCGCCGCCCGCATCACGGTGAGCTCGCTGCCGCGCGCGAGCTGGCCGAGTCCTAGCAACGTGCCGATCAGCACGCCGATCGGCAGCAGCTCGTAGATCTGCTGCGGAATGTTGAGCAACACGAACCAGAAGGCATCGAGCTCGGTATACGTGCCGATACCGATGTCGTCCTGCTGGTTCGCGAACAGGAACAGCGCGAGCAGCGTCAGCAGCACGGCCATGACGACCAGTACGCCACCCAGCATCGCGCGGATCACGTACCGGTCGAGCAGATTCATGCCGGCGCACCCTGCCCGCCGGCGGGCAGACGGTTGCGCGCCATGTTGCGCCGGTAACGCCCGCGCGCGAGATAGCCGGGGACGAACAGGATCGCGGCCGCGAGCACGCCGACGATCGCGTGCACCCACCACAGCCCTAACCACTCGGGCACGACCCCGCGTGCGATCCACATCTTGCCCGCGATCGTGAGCTGGATGTAGACGAAGAAGATCAGCACCGCGAAACCCACGCGCGCATAACGTCCTTGCCGCGGACGCAAACGCGCGAGCGGCACCGCGATCACCGCGAGCACCGCCGCCATGAGCGGGAACGCCATGCGGAAATGCAGCTCGGCACGCAGCTTGGGATCGGTGGATTGCGCGAGCACGGCGGTCGGCAGGCCTTCGAGCGCCACCGCGCCGCCGGACAACGCCGGCAGCCGAACCGGTATGCTGTTCTCCGCGAAACGCACGATGCGAAACCGCTTCTCTCCGGGCTTGCCCTCGAAGCGCTCGCCGTCGTAGAGCGTGATCACCTGGAGGTTGCCGTCCTCGTAATAAGAATGAGTGGCCCGCTGTGCGAGCGCGACCTCGATCTGGCCGCCCCGATCCCGCTCGACGAAGACGCGTGTCAAAGTGCCGTCGCTTTCGGCGCCCTGCGCGTACACCACGGTGCTGCCGCCGCCGAACATCCGGAACCGTCCCGCGCTGATGGGCGCGAACTGGCCGGCGCGCAGGGCTTCGCTGCGCAGCTCGAGTATGCGGGCCGCCGCCGCCGGCGCGATGTGCATGGAAAGCAGCGCGATGAGCGCCGCGAGCACGGCCGCGAAGCCCAGGATGGGTCCGAGGACCGGCCGGGTCCCTGCCCCGCAGGCCTGGGCGGCGGTCATCTCGCTGTCGTGGTAGAGGCGGCCGAGCCCGAGCACGATTCCCAGCAACAGCCCTACGGGCACGATCAACGCGAGGTTCTGGACCGCCCCGAGCATGATCAGCTCGAGCACCACTCCCCGCGGGTATTGGCTTTCCGCCGCGCGCTCTAACACCCTCGCGATCTGGTTCGTGAGCAATATGGCGAGCAGGACGCCCGTGACCGCGAGCCAGGTGACGGCGACTTCACGCAGGATGTAGCGGTCGAGTATCCGCAGCAAACGCCCACCCAAACAGACTTGAGTTACACTTCGCGACCTTAAAGCACGGCCGCCCTCCGGGGAAGAACCGAACCATGCAGTTTGAAATCTGGACGAAGGCGCTCGCGGAGCTGCCGGTCGATTGTCTTGCCGTCGCCGTTCACGACGACGGAGAACTCTCCTCGGAGGCCCGGGCGCTCGACCAGCGCTGCCGGGAAAAGATCTCGAGGCTCCTCAAACGCGGGGACTTCAGTGGCAAGGCTGGCGAGTCCTGGCTGATCGCCGACCTCGAAGGATTGCGCGCCGAACGCGTGCTGCTCGTCGGTCTTGGTCCCAGGGCCGACCTGACGCGCAAGGCCTGGCGCCGCGCCATCAACACCGCGCTCACCGCGTCGTTGCGCACGCGCGTGACTTCGCTCGCGCTCGCGCTGCCCCGCCCCGCGCAGAAGCTACAGTCTGACGAACGCTTCGGCCGCGCCGTCGCCGAGCTGACCGGCAACGCGATGTATCGCGTGAACGACCTCAAGAGCGTCAAGAAACCCCGGCCGCATGCGCTCGCGCGCGTCACGGTCCCGGCGCCCGGCAAGGCCGTGCAGGCGATCAAGAAAGGATTCGCGCAGGGCCAGGCCCTCGCCGGCGGCGCCGCGCTCATGCGCAACCTCGCCAATCTACCCGGCAACGTGTGCACGCCGAGCTACCTGGGCAAGACCGCCGAGGGGCTCGCGAAAACCCACAAGTCGCTGCGCGTGAAGGTGCTGGGCCTGCCCGAGATCAAGCGCGAGAAGATGGGCTGCCTGCTCGCGGTCACGCAGGGCAGTGAGGAGCCGCCGCGCTTCATCGTCATCGAACACAAGCATCCGCGCGCCAAGGGAGCGCCGGTCGTGCTGGTCGGCAAGGGCATCACGTTCGACACCGGCGGCATCTCGCTCAAGGATCCGCCGACCATGGACGAGATGAAGTTCGACATGTCGGGCGCGGCCTGCGTCATCGGCACGATGAACGCGGTCGCCGAGCTCAACCTGCCGCTCAACGTCGTGGGCCTGGTCGCGGCTTGCGAAAACATGCCGGACGGCCGCGCGGTCAAGCCCGGCGACATCGTCACGAGCGCCGCCGGCCTCACGGTCGAGATCCTCAACACGGATGCGGAAGGCCGGCTCATCCTGTGCGACGCGCTCAACTACGCACGGCGCTTCAAGCCTTCGGTGGTCGTCGACATGGCCACGCTGACCGGCGCCATTGTCGTCGCGCTCGGCGTGCATCACACCGGCGTGTTCTCGAACGACGACGCGCTCGCGCGCGAGCTGGTCGATTGCGGCGGCGTGGTCGACGATCGCGCCTGGCACATGCCGCTCACCGAGGAATACGGCGAGCAGCTCAAGAGCAACTTCGCGGACATGGCCAACGTCGCGGGCCGCGACGGTGGCTCGATCACCGCGGCGGCGTTCCTCG
>DATDLP010000328.1:0-3019 GCA_036519255.1 Croceibacterium sp. | reverse complement strand
GCCGCACCGTCGCCGAGCGTCAATGCGCCGGTGACGGTGGTGCGCCAGACGTCGAGCTTGCGGATCGCTATCTGCGTCGGTCCGTTCGCGGGCATCGTCAGGTCAATCAGTCCGTCGAACGGGCCGAGCGTCGACTGGCCCTCGGTCTCGATGCGGAAGCCGTCAGGCGTCGGCGCGAGGGCGATGCGCACGTCGCGCAGGCCCGCCGCCGGGTAGGGATTGGCGAACACCAGCGTCGCGCGCGGCCCGTCGTCGGCCAACGCAGCCTCGATCGTGAACGCGCCGTAGTCGACATGCTGGCCGCTGCCGGCGAGCGTGGTGCGGCCGTTCTCGACCCGGCCGTCGATCGTCAGGCTGAGCTTGCTCGCGGTGAGCCTGGTGCGATCGAACACGATCGGTCGCCCCGAACCCAGCGTGACCCCGCCTTCGAAGCGGATATTGCTGCCCGCGACGTTGGCCAGCGTCGCGTTGGTCACGCGCGGCATGCGGCCGGAAAAGTTCGCCTGCAGCGTCCACGGCACGCCGCTGCCGATCTTGAACACGATCTTCGCGCCCGCATCGACCGTGCCGAGATTCTCGAGCGCGAGCCCGCGTGCCTCGACCGGGCCGGCGAGTGCATAGCCGCCGCGCGTAATGTCACCGCGCAGGGTCATGTCGGCCGCCAGTCCGGGGAAGCGCAGCGAGAGGTCGTCGGACGTCAGCCGGTCGCCCTCCAGCGTCACGACGCCGCGCAAGGTTCCGCGCACGAGGCGCGGGTCGATCAGCGCGTTGCCGCTGGTGACGCGGCCGACGGTAGCGTCGAGCGGCAGCGTCCAGCGCGTGCCGTCGTAAGTCAGCGTGCCGCGCTCGACCACATCGGCGAACAACGTGCCCCCGAGATCGGCCTCGCCGATCGACAGCTCGAACGGCACCGAGACCTCGCGGAACGGCCCGTCGAGCGTCGCGCGAACGATCGCGTCGCGGAAGCTGAGGCCCGGCCCGAACAGCTCCGAATCGAGCAGCACGAGCTGGGTCTCAAGCCCGTCGAAGGCGTTGTCTGCGAGGTCGATCGCGCCTTCGGCATCGAGGCTGACGCCGCGTCCGCGCACCGCCAGCGTGCCATCGAGCACGCTGTCCTCGAGCGTGCCGATTGCCGCCAGCGAAACCACTTCGCCGAGCGCCGCGGCTGGCAGACCGGTCAGGTAGCCGCCGGGCCGCGCCTGGCCGACCACACGGTAGCGGCCCTCGCGGTTGCCGAGGCGCAGCGCGGCGATATTCTCCCCTCCCTGGGTGACCACGAAGGCGCCGTTCCATGCCTGCCAGGTGCCGTCGCCGACGATGCGCGCGCGCACGTCCTCCTCGGCGCCGACCAGCGACGCCAGCAGGCCGCCGGCCGGCGCGCGGTAGTCGAGATCGAGGTCGAACTTGTTGCCGTCGGGATAGGCATCGACCAGCGCCTTGAGCGTGTCTCCGCCGCCCAGCGCGCCGTTGGTGTCGAGCAGCACGCGCCCGTCGCGCACGTCCGCGCGGGCGCGGAAATCGATCGTGCGCGCCTCGCCGAGCAGGCCCTCGGCGACGGTCAGGTCGTCGACCACGAAGCGGTCTATGCGGATATCGAAGTCGGGCAGGATCGGCGCCTCGGGATCGCCGGGCACGAGCTCGGGCGCGGCGTAGAGCGTGCCGCGGTGGAGTACCAGGTGGCGGATATCCAGCCCGGTGAAGAAGAACTTGAGCGGGCGCCAGTTGAGGTCGACCTCGGGCACCTCGAGGAACAGTTTCTTGCGCGCGTCGCGTAGCTTCACGTCGTGCAGCGTGGCGCTCCACAGCACCGAGCCCTCGATTCGGCCGACCTCGATCGAGAGGCCCGAGGCGGGAGCGTAGGACGCGATCTGGTCGGCGATGAACTGGCGGCCGGAGCCGGTGTGCAGCCATCCGATCGCGATGCCGACGAGCACCAGCAGCGCCAGCAGCGCGCCGCCGAGCCAGTTGAGCATGCGCATCGGCAACCGGCGGCGACGCGGCGCCACCGGCGGCTCAGCCTCGTCGCGCGGGGGCTCTTCGCTGGCCATCAGAAGGTGTGCCCGAGAGCAACGTAGACGCCGACGTCGGGATCGCCCGGGCCGGGGTTGAGCGGGATCGCCACGTCGAGCCGCAGTGGGCCGAAGCTCGTGTAATAGCGCACGCCGACGCCCACCCCGACCTTGATCTCGTCGAAGCTCGGCCGCGGGTCGAAGCCGACGGTGCCCGCGTCGACGAACGGCACAACGCCGAGCGCGCCGCCGAACCACGGCGTGCGGATGCGCGCTTCGGCCGACAGCTCGACCAGCGACCGCCCGCCGGTGGGGTCGCCTTCATTGTCTTGCGGACCGATGCCCTTGTATTCGTAGCCGCGCACCGACCCGCCACCGCCCGCATAGAGCCGCCGCGACGGCGCGATCGCGTCGAGCGGCGCACCGGGAATGCTCGCCACCCGGCCGCGCGCCGCAAGCACGATCCTGTCGCTCGCCTTGAGGTAGTAACTCGCGTCGAGCTGGCCGCGCAGGTAGAAGCTCTCGACCCCGTTCGTGCGCGAGATCTCGGGCGAGGCAGTCAGGCCAATGCGGAAGCCCCTGGTCGGATCGAGCAGGTCGTCCGAGGTGTCGACTTGCGCAAAGCCGGGCACCGCGGCGATGAAGTAATCCTGGAACGGCCCGGTCGCATTGCCGTCGGCGTCGAGTTCGCGCTCGCTCGTCGCCACCAGCTCGAGCCCGCCCGAATAGCTGAACGGCTTCTGGAACAGCAGCGTGCTGACGCGTTCGTACTTGCCGACCAGCGACACCGTGCGCGCATCGTAGGCATCGTAGTCGATCGTGCTGGCGTAGGCATCGATCGTGAGAATCTTGTCGCGGCCGCCGAAATTGTTCTTGCGGAAGGTGACGCCGAGCAGCTGCTCCTCGGTGCCGAGGATGCCGCGCACGCGCAGCAGGCCTTCGGGCGGGAACAGGTTACGGTGCTCCCAGCTGCCTTCGACCTTAAACCCCTCGCCGGTGCCGTAACCGAT
>DATDLP010000327.1:0-3405 GCA_036519255.1 Croceibacterium sp. | reverse complement strand
GGCCTCGATCGCGCCGGCCGGTTGTCCTGCGGTGACCGCGGCGGCGACGCTCTCGTCGGCCAGCGCTTCGGCCAGCCGGTTCGGCACCTCGCCCGACAGCTCCATCGCGAACCCGGTGTCGCCGATCGTCCAGGTGATCAGCGAATGGCTTTCCTCGAGCGTCAGCGACAGGCCGTCGCCGAGTGCGAAACCGGGGCCTTGTGCGGTGACCAGCGCGGCCGCCGCGCCGTCGGCGAATTGCGCCATCGCCAGCAGCCGCTCGAGCCGGTCGGTCGGCTGCAAGTGCAGGCTGCACAGCTCGACCGCCACCACCAGCACCCGCGCGGTCGGATCCGAGCGCACGATGTGCCCTGCGGTGCGCAGCGCGGTGACGCCGGCGTAGCAACCCATGAACCCGATCACCACGCGCTCGACAGTCGGCGCGAGCTTGAGCCGGCGTGCGATGACCTGGTCGAGCCCGGGCGCGGTGAACCCGGTGCAGCTCGCGACCACCAGATGCGTCACCTGCTCGAGGCCGTCGAGCTTGCCGATCGCCTCGAGCGCCAACTCGGGCGCCTTCTCGGCATAGACCGCCATCCGGTCGCCCGTGCTCGGCGGCTCGGGCCGGGCGTAAAAGCTGCCGGCCGCCTCGTGCGTGTCGTCCTCGCTGAGCACGGTGAAGCGGTTGCCGATGCCGGAGCGCTGCAGCATGCGGTCGAGCAGTCCGGCTTCGCGCTCGCCGACCTGTCGCCGGGCCCAGTGGCCGTAGCGGGTGTTGCACTCGCTGATCGGAACCGCGGTGGCGATGGCGTTGATACGCGGTTGGGGTTTTTGCACGCTCATCGAACGGATGTATCGCAAAGAAGTGCCGGGGCAATGCCGATCATGCCTGCGGGTGACAGGACCACGCGGTCGGGTTCGGCACGCTGGTGATCGTCTCAGGCCGCCAGCGTCGTCAGGTTGATCCCCGGAATCGTCACCGTCCTGCGCCCGCCGAAGTCGGTTCGCACCACGATCGCCCCACATTTCTCGAGGTTCTCTATCATTCGCCGCACTCGCCCGAGCGAGCTGGTGCCGTAGATTCGCGCGAGCGTGTCGTCGTCCGGGCACTGCTCGCCGAGCGCTGCGGCGCGCGCGATCGACAGGAATGGCGCCAGCAGCTCCTCGGGTACCGAGCGCCCGAGCCGCAGGATCAGCGCCGCCTGCTCGTCGGCCGGATCGTCGTCGAGCCCGGCGACCGCGGCGCAGAACCTGCGGCGGAAATCGATCGCATCGACGCCGTGCGAGCGGATGCCGCGCATGCGGCAGCGCACGGTGAAGTCCTGGAACAGCGCCGCGACCGGCTGAAAGGTCGCGCCGTCCTCGCGGGCCATCTCGTGCAGGATCGCGCGGATCAGCTCAGCGGGGTTCTCGGGGGCGGCGAACGGCTGATCCTCGACCTCCGCCTGGCGTGCGATCTGCTCCTGCAGCTCTTCGGGACTGGTCGGTACCGGCGTCTCGACCCAGGCGCTCGGCGCGGGCGCGGCGTCGGCCACCGAAAGCAGCTCCTCCATATCCATCGCCGAAGAACTCGGCGGCGGCATCAACCCCGACGCGACCGAGCGCGCGTGCGTCCTCACCGCGCCGACCTTGACCGCCAACGGCCGCCGGCTGATCGCCGGGCCGAGCCCGAGGAAGTGCCCGCGCGCGAGATCGCGAATCTGCTCGGCCTGCCGCCGCTCCATTCCGAGCAGGTCGGCCGCGCGGACCATGTCGATATCGAGGAAGGTCCGCCCCATGAGGAAGTTCGAGGCCTCGGCGGCGACGTTCTTGGCCAGCTTCGCCAGCCGCTGGGTGGCGATCACTCCGGCGAGGCCGCGCTTGCGCCCGCGGCACATCAGGTTGGTCATCGCCGCGAGCGAGGCGCGCCGCGCGTCGTCGCTCACCTCGCCCGCGGCCGAGGGCGCGAACACCTGTGCCTCGTCGACGATCACCAGCGCCGGGTACCAGTGCTGCGCCGGCGCATCGAACAGCGCCGAGAGGAACAGCGCGGCGCAGCGCATCTGGTTCTCGATCTCGAGCCCGTCGAGCGCCAGCACGACCGATGCGCGATGCTCGCGAATCCGCGCGCCGAGCCGGACGATCTCGACGTCGGCATACGCCGCGCCGTCGATCACCACGTGCCCGAACGTCTCGGCCAGGCTGACGAAATCGCCCTCGGGATCGATCACGATCTGCTGCACCAGCGCAGCGCTCTCCTCGAGCAGCCGGCGCAGCAGGTGCGATTTGCCCGAGCCGCTGTTGCCCTGCACCAGCAGGCGCGTGGCGAGCAGCTCTTCGACATCGAGTTGGACGGGAGCGCCGACGGGGTCGGAGCCGAGCACGATCTGGGTGGTCACCAGGGCTGTCTAGTCGGCGATGCCGTCCAGCCGAACCCGTGGCGAGCGGCTTTTCCAGAGATTCGGCGATCGCCTACTCCGGCCCGCTCTTTTCCGGCCAGGGCGTCGCCTTCGCACGCTTCCAGGCATGGCGCACCCGCTGGTAGGGCGCGTCGAGCCCGATCTCGGTGGTTTCCGCGTTCCACGCCTCGGCTGTCGCTATGGCCCTCGCCGTGCGCGGGCCGGCAGGCAGGTCCTGCGTCCAGTTCGCGATCGCCGAGGCGTTGAACAGGGCAAGCGCCAGCGCCGACGCCACGATTACGCCGGCCGTCCAGACCAGCGCATCGCCGCTACCTGCCGGATCGGCGGGGAATTCGGCGGGAAAGTCGTGGCTGTCGGTCATCGGCGGCCTCCTCAGAAGCGGAAATAGATGAACGGCGCGATCCCCTCGTAGCGCATCGCGTCCACCAGCAGCATCGCCACCACCATCGCGCTGGCGACGGCCGGGGCGGGCAGGGTGCGGATGCGCTCGGCGAGGCGCCGCATGGCATCGCTGGGAAAGGCGTGGATCGCCAGCCCGAGCACGATCAACGCCAGCATCAGCGGCGTGACCGTGGTCGCGCCGCCCGGAACGGGGGAGGCGATCCCGCCGAGATAGGCCAGCGCGTCCTCGAAGCTCGCCGCGCGGAAGAAAATCCAGCCGAGCGTCACGACATGGAAGGTGAGCACCACGCCGGCCCAGCGCGGCACGGCGACAGCGCCGGTCCAGCGTGCGCGCGACCAGGCGCGCTCGATCGCCAGCACCACGCCGTGGAGCGCGCCCCAGATCACGAAAGTCCAGGCCGCGCCGTGCCACAGGCCTCCGAGCAGCATCGTCAGCACGAGGTTGCGATAGACCCGCCAGCGGCCGCCGCGATTGCCGCCGAGCGCGTCGATGTAGAGATAGTCGCGCAGCCACGAGGACAGGCTGATGTGCCAGCGGCGCCAGAAGTCCTGCAGCGAGGCGGCGCGGTAGGGCTGGTCGAAATTGCGCGGGAAGCGATAGCCGAGCAGGGCCGCGATGCCGATC
>DATDLP010000326.1:0-5506 GCA_036519255.1 Croceibacterium sp. | reverse complement strand
CACTGGCCCACCCCCGGCCCCTCCCGCAAGCGGGAGGGGAGAGATGTGCGTCTCGCTCATACCGCATCTCCGAGCGCCGCGAGCGCTGCTTCGAGCAAGGCTTCCTGCTCGGCCGCGTCCTCGACCGCGACGAACGCATCGGCGATGAAGGCGCGCACCAGCAGCTTCTTCGCCGCCTCGGGCGGAATCCCGCGCGCGGCCATGTAGTAGCGCGCCATCTCGTCCATCTGGCCGATCGCCGCGCCGTGCGCGCATTTCACGTCGTCGGCGAAGATCTCGAGCTCGGGCTTGGCATTGGCCGAGGCGCCGCGCTCGAGCAACAGGGCCTTGAAGTCCTGCGCCGCGTCGGTCTGCTGCGCATCGCGCGCGACGTCGATCCGGCCGAGGAAGTTGCCGGTCGCGCTGCCCCAGTGGACCGCGCGCACGACCTGGTCGCTGGTCGCCCCGGGCTCGGCGTGGACCGTGCGGGTGACGAACTCGCGCGTCGCATCGCCGCCACCGATCGTCACCCCGCCGAACTGGAAGTGCGCGCCTTTGGCCAGCCGTACCTCGACTTCGAGCCGGGTGTAGGCGCTGGCCGAGGCCACCGCGAAGATCTCAGCTCGCGCGCCTTCGCCGACGGTCAACCGCACGCGGTGCAGGCCGGGCCAGGCCTCGTCGAGGATCAGCGTCTTCGCGCGCGTTTCTCCGGGAGCCAGGACCGTTTCGTGCCAGACGGTGAGATCCGCCGGAGCGAGCTGCGCCAGCGCTTGAGGATCGGCGTAGCGCCATTCCTCGTCGCGGGTCGTGGGGAGGGAGAGCGCGGTCATGGGCGTGCCCTCGAAGCGGCGAGGCGCGCGCCGGCGTCCTCGTGGTATGCGGTCAGGCACGGCATCGTCGTCTGCAACAGTGCATCCATCTGCCGCTTGCGCTCGCGCTTGCGCAAGTCGGCTGCCGCGAGCGCGTCCAGCTGCGGCTCGATCGGGCGGGTGCAGGCGACCATCGCCTCGCACCCGATCGCGTCGATCGCCGGGTCGCCGGTGCTGCGGGTGGTCCGGCAGGCAAGCTGGCCGTCGGCCTTGGCCAAGCTGCCGCGCCAGTCCTTCTCGAGCCTGCGGCCGATGACGACGATTGCATCGTCGACCACCGGCGCGGGGGCGCCCGCCGCGAGGAGCAATACCGCCAGCATGCTCATGCCGTCACCCCGCGGGTTTCGCGCGGAGCGGGGAAGAAGGGGCCGCGTTCAGGCATGCAGCGCCTGCGGCTTCTTCATCGCGACGAGCGAATAGGCATAGGACGTCACCACCACCGCGCAGATCGTCGCGGCCTTGGTGCCCTCGGGCGCGAACCAGAACGCGAGGTAGCAGCCGATCGCGCGCACCACCGCGTGGCGCAGCCCGACCGGATCGTCGGCGCCCCAGCCGTACTGGATCCAGATCACCCCGGCGAGGATCGCCACGCCGAGCACGACGAGGTCGGGATCGAACGTCGCCTGCCCGGCGGAGATCACCAGCGGGAACATCAGCCCGATGCCGACGATCGAGACGAGGAACAGCTTGGTCACCGGGTTCTCGCGGCCCTGGAACAAGGCCCGCCCGCGCATCCGGTCGAGCAGGAACGCGAGCGGCAGGATCAGCGCCATCACGTAGACTGCGAGCCACATCACCACCTCGTCGGGCAGCTGGGTCGCGGCGACGCCCATCAGCGCCCACACGATCATGCCCGCGAGCGGCATCGACACCGTGCTCGTGGCGAGAAATTCCTGCCGCAAGTCGGCAAGCGTACGACTGTCCTGATTCATGCATCCACCCCCTCGTAGCCTGCGCGCTCGAGCTCCAGCGCGAGCTCGGGCCCGCCGCTGCGCACGATGCGCCCCTTCGACAGCACGTGGACCACATCGGGTTTCACGTAGTCGAGCAGCCGCTGGTAGTGGGTGATCAGCAGCACGGCTTTATCCGGGCGGCGCATGATCGTGTTGATTCCTTCGCCGACGATCCTCAGCGCGTCGATGTCGAGCCCGCTGTCGGTCTCGTCGAGCACGGCGAACGCGGGGTCGAGGATGCCCATCTGGACCATCTCGGCGCGCTTCTTCTCGCCGCCCGAGAAGCCGACGTTCACCGGCCGCTTGAGCATCTCCATGTCCATCCGCAGCAGCGAGGCCTTCTCGCGCGCGAGCTTGAGGAACTCGCCGCCCGACAGCGGCTCGCCCCCGCGCGCCTTGCGCTGCGCGTTGAGCGCCTCGCGCAGGAACTGGACGTTGGAGACGCCGGGAATCTCGACCGGGTACTGGAAGCCGAGGAACAGGCCGGCCGCCGCGCGCTCGTGCGGATCGAGCGCGAGCAGGTCCTCGCCGTTGAAGCTGACCGACCCGCCGGTCACCTCGTACCCCGGCCGTCCGCCGAGCACATAGGCCAGCGTCGACTTGCCGGCGCCGTTCGGGCCCATGATCGCATGCACCTCGCCCGCGTTCACGGCGAGCGAGAGCCCGTTGAGGATCGGCGTGCCGCCGACGGTGGCGTGGAGGTTACTGATCTGAAGCATTCGAAGTCCTGGTTTGGTCGGTACGGCAGGCGGCCAGGTGCGCGGCCGGATCGATCGCGATCGCCCGGGCGGAATAGGCAACCGCGATGAAGTGGTCGGCGTCCCGCAGCACCGATTCGACATATCGCTCGCGCGCCGTGCGGTCCGGCATCGCGGCCTGGAGCTCGTGGCTCGCCTCGAGCGCGGCCTTCTCGCGAACGGCTGCGCAGGCATCCCGGCCAAATCCCTGAGCGACCGAGGTCGGGGACACGCCGGTCAGTTTCGAGGCGAACTCCGCGCTGCTGAACAGGCCGCAAACCACATAGGGCCGCACCGCATCGGCGATCGGCTCGGGCGCCTCGAAACGGGCGCTCTCGCAGGCCTCCGCCAGCAGCGGCGAAGGCGCGAGAACGAGCAGAAGCGGAGCCAGGCGGACGATCATTCCGAACCTTCGTCTTCTTCGTTTTCAGCGGTGTCGAATACGGCGTCGGCCTCGCTGCGCGCGCCGACCTTGTTTGCCGCCACAGCCTTGCGGCGGTCGAACGGCTTCTGCAGCTCGGCGAGCGTGGCCGCGACCACGGCGTCGCCATCTTCGAGCACCTGCTCGTCGGAGAAGCGCAGCACGCGGATGCCGACCTCGGCCAGCTTCTTGTCCTGCAGCGCGGCGACCTCGGCGACGGTCTCGCCGGTCACCTCGACCACCAGCCAGCGCGCCGGGCAGGCGAAGTCGACCACCGTCGAGCCGATCACCACCTGGCGATGGAACTTGAACCCGCCGAGCTTCTGCCCGGCGAGCCGCGTCCACAGCGCCTTCTCGGCCTCGGTCGGCTCGCGCCGCATGGCGCGGGCCATGTCCTTGAGCCGCTTACGGCGGGTCTCGGACACGTTCCACGCGGTGCGCGGTGTCGCCTCGGCCTTGCGCTCGGCGGGGCCGCGGAGGGAGAGCTTGCGACGTTCGGTCATCGGCCCGCCATCAGTTTGCTCAACGCGTGACCCATCCAAAGATCGTCGGCGTATTCGACTTCCTGCCGCGAGGGCTCTCGCCCCGCGCGTTCTTCAAGCCATTTTGCGATATCTACGCCCGCTTCGGTTTTGGCGTATTCATGGATTGCGTGCTTCATTCTCGTCTCAATGGCCAACATGGTCATGCTCTTGGCTTGCCGATCTTCAAGCTCTTCGAGCGATCCGTAGGCCTTTGCGAGCCGAAGAGCCAAAACACCCGGCTCAAGATCATACTCGCTGGCAATTTCGTCTATGATCTTCGGATCCTTGTTGCCGCGAAATAACTCCAGACGAATGTCCGCAAGCGCGTCAGCGATACGATTCTCGATCATCCCACGCTCCCCTCAAGGCTAATCCCGAGCAGCTTCTGCGCCTCGACCGCGAACTCCATCGGCAGCTGCTGCAGCACCTCCTTGGCGAAGCCATTGACGATCAGCGCCACCGCCTCTTCCTGCCCGAGCCCGCGCTGCATCGCGTAGAACAGCTGGTCGTCGGAAATCTTGCTGGTGGTCGCCTCGTGCTCGATCTGCGCGGTCGGGTTCTTGACCTCGATGTACGGCACGGTGTGCGCGCCGCACTCGCTCCCGAGCAGCAGCGAATCGCACTGGGTGAAGTTGCGCACCCCGTCGGCATTGGCAGCGACGCGCACCAGACCGCGGTAAGTGTTGTTCGACTTGCCCGCGCTGATCCCCTTCGAGACGATCGTCGAGCGGCTGCCCTTGCCGTTGTGGATCATCTTGGTGCCGGTGTCGGCCTGCTGGTAGTTGTTGGTCACCGCGACCGAGTAGAACTCGCCGACCGAATCCTCGCCGTTGAGCACGCAGCTCGGGTACTTCCACGTCACTGCCGAGCCGGTCTCGACCTGGGTCCACGAGATCTTGCTGCGCGCGCCCTGGCACAGCCCGCGCTTGGTGACGAAGTTGTAGATCCCGCCGAGCCCCTCGGCGTTGCCCGGATACCAGTTCTGCACGGTCGAGTACTTGATCTCGGCATCCTCGAGCGCGACCAGCTCGACCACCGCGGCGTGGAGCTGGTTCTCGTCGCGCATCGGCGCGGTGCAGCCTTCGAGGTACGAGACATAGCTGCCCTTGTCGGCGATGATCAGCGTGCGCTCGAACTGGCCGGTGTTCTCGGCGTTGATGCGGAAATAGGTGCTGAGCTCCATCGGGCAGCGCACGCCCTCGGGGACGTAGACGAAGGTGCCGTCGGAGAAGACCGCGCTGTTGAGCGTGGCGAAGAAGTTGTCGCGCTGCGGCACCACCTTGCCGAGCCACTTCCTCACCAGCTCGGGATACTCGCGGATCGCCTCGCTGATCGAGAGGAAGATCACCCCGGCCTTCTTGAGCTCCTCGCGGAAGGTCGTGGCAACGCTGACAGAGTCGAACACCGCGTCGACCGCGACCTTGCGCGCGCCCTCGACCCCGGCGAGCACCTTCTGCTCCTCGATCGGGATGCCGAGCTTCTGGTAGACCTCGAGAATCTCGGGATCGAGCTCGTCGAGGCTCTTGAGCGCAGCCTTCTTCTTCGGCGCCGCGTAATAGTAGGCGTCCTGGTAGTCGATCGCCGGGTAGCCGAGCTTGGCCCAGTTCGGCTCATCCATCTCCTGCCACAGGCGGAAGGCTTTCAGGCGCCACTCGAGCATCCACTCGGGCTCGTTCTTCTTGGCGCTGATAAAGCGCACGGTCGATTCGTCGAGGCCCTTGGGGGCGAACTCGGTGTCGATTTCGGCCGACCAGCCGTGCTCGTACTCGGCCGCTTTCGCGGCGGCCTCGCGCGCGGCACGGTCCTGAATTTCGAGTTCTTCGCTCATGCGCGGGGTCCGGAAAAATGATTGGCACGCGAAGACGCGAAGGCGCGAAGATCGTGCACCTGCCGCGAAGCGGCTTTGATTTGGTTCACACGAAGACGGGAAGGTGTCGCGCTACGTCGCGGCGCCGCGCACCATCTTAGTGTCTTTGTGCGAACCGGAATGAAAAGCGGCTTCGCCGCCTGGCTCGACATCTTC
>DATDLP010000325.1:0-4780 GCA_036519255.1 Croceibacterium sp. | reverse complement strand
CGTACGCCACCGCGGGATTGCCCTCGACCTTGGCCGGGTTGGTGAAGCCGTGCTTCACCCCGCTGTACGCATGGAAGTGCCAGTTCGCCTGCGCCGCGTCCATTTCCTCCCAGAACGCGAGCACCTGGCTGCGCGGGACCATCGGGTCGGCATCGCCATGACAGACCAGGATGCGTGCCGTCATCTGCCCGGGTTCGGCGGGAAGACCGGTATCGAGCAGCCCGTGGAAGCTTGCGACCGCGAACAGCGGCGCGCCATCGCGGGCGAGCTCGAGCGCGGCCTGGCCGCCCATGCAGAAGCCGATCGCCGCCAGCGGCAGGCCTTCGGCTTCGGGCAGGCTGGCGAGCGCTCTGAGGCCGGCCTTGAGACGGCGGCGATATGCGAGCGGTTCGGGGCGGACTTCGGCAGCAAGCGCGCGAGCCTCGTCGAAGCCCGCCGGCTGCTGGCCGTAGAAGTCGGCGATCAGCACGAGATATTCTGATTCAGCCAGCGCCTTCGCCTTGGCTTCGACTGCCGGCGTCGGGTTCATGATCGTGGGAAACACCAGCACGGCCGCGCGGGGGGCACCATCGGGCCGCGCGAGAAGGCCCGTCAGGGCCGTTCCACCATCGAGGTAGTCCAGTCGCTCGAAAGTCATCGTGGTCACCCCGCGGATCGCGCTTTGCTCGCCGATAGACTGGACCGACTGCCTTGTCTCGCTCCCAGGGATGGCCTTCGATCGTCGATCCGGACGGAACGGCGGCTACTGGATGGCCCGCGAGGATACCACTTGAAGATACTTCATCCGGTCCGCTGCCGGCACCAGCATCTGGAACTGCGAGAAGCGGCCCTGGAGCAGCTGGCAGGCCAGCGGATCGACCTGGGGGCCGATCGGCCCGACCAGCACGGGCAGCGGCTCGGTCACGCGGTAGGTGGTCACGCGCTGGACGTCCGGCTTCCAGGCGAGCAGCACAGCCAGATCCTCGCGCACCTCAGAGACATCGTCGATGAAGTCGAAAGTGCCGAAAGCGCCCGGATGGTCGTCGGTCTGGCTCGCGGACAGCGCCATCTGAAACAGCGTTCCCGGCTGCAGTGCCGAGACGGTTGGCGTGAACCAGTCCGGCCATGGCGACTGGCCGTCGACCAGCAGCAGGTAGGCGGCCTGCGCTGCCTGCGGGTTGGGGTAGCGCCAGCCATATTCGTGGATCCACTCGAGTGCCGGAGGCGAGTTCATGTCGCGCACGTCGCAAGGCGCCGCTTGCTGGGCCCGGGATGGCGCTGAAATGCATAATCCGATGACTGCCAGCAGCGTGACTGCCCAAGTGCGATAATTCACTGTCTTACCCCCTAAGATTGACCAGACAGAACTATACATGATTTAGCTGCTATGCAGCGAGAAACATCCCAGCGTTATTGCGATCGAGAAGATGCAGATCGCTTGCCGCCATCAGTAAATTTCTGATTGTCTGATTTGCTATTGTCGCTTCCATTTCCCATGGCGCACATTTTGGGACGAAGGCCAGCAACGGCCGGGAAAACGGGCGAAGGGTCAAGACTTGCGGATCGCGCGAGCGCTTTCAACGCGCGCGGCGCCTGATAGAAGGCCGGTTCTGCTAAAGCGAGGGCTGGCATGTTCGGGCGACGGTCTTACGACCGGAATTTCGAGACGATGGGCGAGGAAGCTGTTCGCCACGCGCTGGACCGGGGCAGGATCGCGGAGCCCGAAGCCACGCACGCGCGCATCTGGCTGCACCAGTTGCGGCGTGCGCGCGGAGTTTCGCCTACCGCGGCGCAGGATCCGAGAGCGGGCGGATCGAGCGCGGTCAACGGCGAGTCGGCGGGTCTGGCGCGCGCGCAGTCCGGCACGACCGGGGACACCAGCCGGCTTGCGATCGAAGCCAATGCTCTTGCGCGCCGCGCCATTGCCGAGGCACGACGGGCCAGGACGATCGCGTTTCTGGCGATGGCCGTCGCGATTGCCAGCACGGTCGTTTTGGCGCTGGTGTCGGTGGTGCAGGACTCCGGGATGCACGCCAGCTGAAATTCGCCTGGCCGACGCTCGCTCCGGCTCGAGCGGCATTGCAGTCCGGCTGTCCTGCGCCTGCGCCGAAGCGCTTCAGAACGAATCCTTGGCTGCGCGGAGCCGGGCGAACGTCTCGGCCGGGCTCGCTCCGCCCCAGCGGCTGCGCATCTGCGGATCGTCGGCGCGCAGGAACGGGTTGGTCGCAAGCTCGCGCGCCAGCTGCATCGGCACCGTGGCCTCGCCGCGCGCGCGCCGGTCCATGACTTCGCCAGCGTAGCGTTGCAGTTCGGTGTTGTCCGGGTCGGCGTGGAGCGCGAAGCGGGCGTTCGACTGGGTGTACTCGTGCGCACAGTAAAGCAGCGTCTCGGACGGCAGCGCCTTGATCCGCGCCAGGCTGGCCCAGAACTGCGGCGGAGTCCCCTCGAACATTCGCCCGCAGCCGAGCGCGAACAGCGAGTCGCCTACGAACGCGATGCCCGCCCCGCCGAGGTGGTAGGCGATATGGCCCATGGTGTGGCCGCCTACGTCGACGACCTGTGCCGTCCAGGCGCCGAGCGAGACGGTATCGCCGTGTCCGACCGTGCGATCGATTCCTGCGATCTTGGGCGCGTCGACTTCAGGCGCGGTCACGCGGCAACCCGTCGCGGCTTTGATCGCCGCGTTGCCACCCGCGTGGTCGGGGTGCCAGTGGGTGTTCCAGATCTGCGTGATGCGCCAGCCTTTGGCGTCGGCCTCGCGCAGATAGGCGTCCGCATCGGGCGTATCTATGCACGCGGTCTCGCCGCTCGCCGCATCGTGCAGCAGGAAGCCGTAGTTGTCGCTCAGGCAGGGGAACTGGTGGACTTCGAGCATCGCGGTCACGGCAGATTGAGCTGCCAGCTGACCCCGAAGCGGTCGGCCACCCAGGTGAACAGCCTGCTGAAGCCGTAGTTGTCGACCGGCATCATCACGTTGCCGCCGTCACCAAGCTTCTCGGCCAGCGCGCGCAGTTGCGCTTCGTCATCGCAGTCGATGAAGGTCGAGGTTGCAGGGGTGAAGGTGAACGCATGCACCGGGGGACTGTCGTAGAGCATGATTTCGAGCCCGCCGATGCGGATGCGCGCCATTGCTACCTGGCCGGCCTGCGGACCCTCCGGGTGCGTCTGGAGCACCAGCTCCTCGTAGTCGGGAAAGGTCTCGCGGTAGAGCGCCAGCGCGTCCAGCGCTTCGCCCTGGAACATCAGGAACGAGGTCGCCTTCACCGGGTCCGCTCGCTGTTGCGGCCCTGGGCGAAGCCCTGGGTCTCGGCGGGCATGGCGACCCAGCGATGCCTGCTCTGCTCGTAGACCGAACGCATGGGTACCGGCAGCGCCTGCTCGCCAATGGTCCCAATGGCCACGCCGACGATGCCGGAAAACCCGCTGGCCTTGCCGTAGAGCGTGCTGCCGCAGTTCGGGCAAAAGCCGGTGGTGAAGGTGTTGCCGGAATCGGTCGGCCGCGAATACTCGCGCGCCTCCCCGGCGACCGCGACGTAGTCCTCGGGATAGTAGGCCATGGTACCAAACGGCGAGCCGCTGCGCTTCTGGCAGTCGACGCAGTGGCAGGCGACCACCATCGGCTCCGCGCCGTCCTGGATCTGGGCAGTGAGCCTTCCGCACTGGCAACTGGCTTGCATGGGGCCAAGCGTAACCGCAGAAATCCTACATGGAAAGGCCCGCCCGCTCGGGTGAGCGGACGGGCCTTTTCAGTTCGTCACCCCGGCGGCAGCCGGGGTCTCGTGCGGTGAAGCGGTGCCCTGCGGCACGAGGTCCCGGCTTTCGCCGGGATGACGCTTACTGCTTCTTCAGCGCTTCGCCGAGGATGTCGCCGAGCGAGGCGCCCGAGTCCGACGAGCCGTACTGCTCGACCGCCTGCTTCTCTTCGGCGATCTGGCGCGCCTTGATCGAGAAGTTGGGCTTCTTCGAGCGGTCGAAGCCGATGATCATCGCATCGACCTTCTGGCCTGCCTGGAAGCGGTCCGGACGCTGCTCGTCGCGGTCGCGGCCGAGATCCGAGCGCTTGATGAAGCCGGTCGCACCGTCGTCGCCGGCCTGCACCTCGAGCCCGCCGTCGCGGACTTCGAGCACGGTCACGGTGACCACGTCGTTGCGCTTGAGGCCGCCCGCGCCGCCGGTGGTGGCGCCGCCGGCCGCCGGAGCGCCCTTCTCGAGCTGCTTCATGCCGAGGCTGATGCGCTCCTTGTCGATGTCGACATCGAGCACGATCGCCTTGACCTCTTCACCCTTGCGGTGGAGCGCCAGCGCATCCTCGCCCGAGATGCCCCAGGCGATGTCCGACATGTGGACCATGCCGTCGACGTCCCCGGGCAGGCCGATGAACAGGCCGAACTCGGTGGCGTTCTTGACTTCGCCCTCGACGGTCGAGCCGACCGGGTGCTGCTCGGCGAACTCTTCCCACGGGTTGCGCTGGGCCTGCTTGAGGCCGAGGCTGATGCGGCGCTTGTCGCTGTCGACCTCGAGCACCATCACGTCGACTTCCTGCGAGGTCGAAACGATCTTGCCCGGGTGGACGTTCTTCTTGGTCCAGCTCATCTCGGAGACATGGACCAGGCCTTCGATGCCGGCCTCGAGCTCGACGAACGCGCCGTACTCGGTGATGTTGGTCACCGTGCCCGAAACCTTAGCGCCGACCGGGTACTTGGCGGCGACGCCTTCCCACGGATCGCTCTCGAGCTGCTTCATGCCGAGGCTGATGCGCTGCGTGTCGGCGTTGATGCGGATGATCTGCACCTTCACCACG
>DATDLP010000324.1:0-2915 GCA_036519255.1 Croceibacterium sp. | reverse complement strand
TGTCCTTCCACGCCGGGGAAAGGCCGCGGACCTTGGCCAGGTCCTCCTGCTTCTTCGGCGGGTGGCTGGCGAGATCGGCAAGCGTCTCGTCGCGCATGATGCGGCCGCGCGGAATGTCCTTCTGCTGCGCCTCGGTCTCTCGCCAGCCGGCGAGCGCCTTGAGGCGCCCGAGCACGAGCGAATTGCGGCTGGGCGCGCGGATCCGGTGCCACGCCTCGTTGAGATCGTTGGCGTAGTTCGTCGGATCGGCAAGCTTCTCCATCTCGGCGTTGAGCCATTCGCCGCGGCCGGACTTGATCAGCTTCTTGAGGATCTTGGGGAAGATCTTCGCGAGATAGGTCACGTCGCCGATCGCGTACTCGATCTGCCGCTCGGTCAGCGGGCGACGGCTCCAGTCGGTGAACCGCGCGCCCTTGTCGATCGTCTTGCCGAGCCACGACTCGACCAGGTTGGCATAGCCGATCTGCTCCGACTGGCTGATCGCCATCATCGCCACCTGGGTGTCGAAGATCGGATGCGGGGTCTTGCCGGTCAGGTTGTAGACGATCTCGACGTCCTGCCCGCCGGCGTGAAAGACCTTGAGCACGTCCTCGTTGTTGCAGAACAGCTCGAGCATCGGGGTCAGGTCGATCCCGTCGGCCAGCGGGTCGATTGCCGCGGCCTCCTCCTCGTTGCCGAGCTGCACCAGGCACAGCAGCGGGTAGTAGGTGTTCTCGCGCATGAACTCGGTATCGACCGCGACGAACTCGGACTTCACCAGCCGTTCGCACAGATCGGCCAGTTCCTCGGTGGTCGTGATCAGCGGGTGTATTTTCATCGGCGCGCGCTTGGCAGAAGGGACGGCCACAAACAATGCCTGTTCCGGGTTCTAGCGGTGCGGAGGCCCGCAGAACAAGCCGTGCTTGGGCGATGTTAACATTCGCGGCGTATGTCGCGCCGCATGGGTAACCATACCTGCGTAACCACGCGGACGGCGCCCGGTGCCCTCGCGCGCGACGAAATCCTCCGGTTCGCCTCGCTCTACCCGAGCAAGCCGGGGGTGCTGGCGCACGTCCTCGCGCCGCATCCGCTGTTGACGCTCGAGGCGCTGGCCCGGGCCTGCGAGCGGATGAATCCGGCGAACGTGCTGTGTCACGCGGCGAAGAACCGCAACGGCGAGGGCTTCGCGCCCGCCGCTCGGCCCGAGCGGTCGATCGCCGACACGGTGCGCGGCATCGCCCATGCCGGACGCTACGTGATGATGAGCTTCGTCGAGCAGCTGCCCGAATATGCCGAGCTGATGCGCGCGACGGTGGCCGAGCTCGAGCCGGCGATCCGGCCGCGGACCGGCGAGCCGCTGCAGCTGCGCGCGTTCCTGTTCATCTCCTCGCTCCGGACGCTCGCGCCGTTCCATTTCGATGCCGAGTACAACGTGCTGTTCCAGATCGCCGGGACCAAGGACTTCGCGGTTTATCCGCCGGTCGCGCCGTGGATCACCGACGAGTCGAACGAGCGCTATCACCGCACCGGCGACAACCTGCTGCCGTGGCGCGAGAGCTTCGCCGGCGAGGGGCAGCACGTGCCGCTGGCGCCGGGCGATGCGCTGTTCGTGCCTTATCGCTGGCCGCACTGGGTCACCGTCGGCGACGAGCCGTCGATCTCCCTGTCGTTCACCTGGAACTCGCGCGCGGGGTTCGAGCAGAACGATGCCTATCGGCTCAACGCCTGGCTGCGGCGGTTCGGGCTGTCGCCCGGGTCGCCGGCACCGCTGCCGACACGCTCGGCGGTGCGCTCGGTCGCCTGGCGCGCGCTAAGCCGGCTGCGGCTGGCCTGACGGCGATGTTGCAGGTTCCCCCGGACGTCTTCAAGGTTACCCATACGCCGGTGCGCATGGTGCTGCGCCTGCTTCGCGCCGACGCGCTCGAAGCGCACGACCGTTTGCAATGGGACAAGCTGGGGGGCGACGCCGCGGCGCCGAGCGTGTTCGCCGAGCCGTGGCTGATGCGCTGCTCGCTCGCGCATTGCGATGCGCAGGGCGCGGCGCGGCTGGCGGTGGTCGAGGACGAAAGCGGCCGCTGGCTCGGCGTGCTGCCGGTCGTCGCGACGCGGCGCCAGGGGCGCTCGCCGGTGCCGGCATGGGCGGCGTGGCGGCATCCGAACCAGTTCGTGGGCGCCCCGCTGGTGCGGCGCGGCTACGCGGACGACTTCTGGCGCAGGCTCGTCGAGGGGCTCGGCGCCCATGGCCAGCGGGTGTCGCTCGTGCTCGGCAAGCTGCCGAGCGACGATCCGGTCACCGACGCCCTGTTCCGTTTGTGCGCCGCGCAGCGCCGCGGCGTGATCGTCGACCGCCGGATTGCGCGTGCGTTCCTCGACGCCGATGCCGCACCCGCGCAGTGCGCCAGGCAGCGCAGCCGCCTTCGCGGCCTCGAGCGCAAGCTGGCCGGCGAGGTCGGGCCGGTGGCCTTCGCGGTCGCCCGCGACGCGGGGCAGATCGACGCCTTTCTCGCGCTCGAGCAATCGGGCTGGAAGGGGAGGGCGGGCTCGGCGCTGGCCTGCGCCGATCGGACGCAGGCGTTCTTCCGCGAGGTCTGCGCCGAGGCGGCTGCCCGCGACCGGCTCGAGGTCGCCACACTGAGCGCGGGCGGGCAAGTGATCGCGGTGTCGATCCAGCTCGAGGGCGCGGGGCTGCGTTACGGGTTCAAGGCGGCCTACGACGAGACCTTCGCGCGTTGCGCGCCGGGGCTGCTGCTGCTCGACCGGCTGACGCAGCACTATGTCGTGCGCGGGGGTGTCGGGGTCGACAGCTGCACGGTGCCCGAGCAGCAGCCGGTGTCGCGGCTGTGGCCGGGTCGGCGCGAGCTGGTCGATTGCCGCGTGGCGCTCGGCGGGGCTACGCGAGGGCGGCTTTTTGCCGCGATGCTCGCCTGCGAGCGGGC
>DATDLP010000323.1:0-9623 GCA_036519255.1 Croceibacterium sp. | reverse complement strand
CTGCGGCGCGATCGACCGGACGAGATCCCGAATGGCAGTCAAGCTCAAGCTCGAGGGCGACACCCTCACCGAAGCGACCGAGCGCTTCGCGCCCGGTCCGATCGCGGCGCCGGTCTTCATCAACGCGCTGCAGAAATCGGGCACGCATCTGCTGCGCAACGTGCTGCGCATGTTCGTGCCGGTCGCCCAGCAGTATCACGCGGCCTTCATCCAGTGGCCCAACCTGCAGGAGCATCTCGCGGCGTTTGCGCGCGAGAAGCCGATGCTGAGCTGGGGCCACCTGCTCTATTCCGACGCCTCCGCCTTCGAGACCGCGCACGCGCGCCGCCTGATCCTCGTGCGCGATCCCTACGACTGGGTGCTCGCGCGGGCGCGGTTCTTCGTGTCCGAGCAGTTCAAGGCCAACCTCGATCACCTCAAGGACGGCGCGCTGTCGGTCGAGGACCTGCTCAACCTGATGATCTTCGGGATCAACGGCAAGGCGGGCTCGCTGGCCGACATGTACCGCCTGACCACGGTCGCCTGGCTCCACACCGGCTCGCTGGCGGTGCGCCACGAGGACCTGGTGCGGCACGCCAACGCGCTCGATACGCCCGAGGCCGCGGCCTACTTCGCAACCCTGCTCGACCATTGCCGCATCGCCGTGCCCGCCGACTGGGCCGAGCGCATCGCCACCGGCGCCGATCGCAAGCAGAGCGCGACCGCGCGCGAGAAGCTCTCGCTCGGCAACGCCTTCATTCCCGACGAGCTGCCCGAGGGGCAGAAACGTCTGGTCGACTTCGCAGCGCCCGGCTTGCGGGCGCTGCTCGGCTACGCCTGAACACGATGGCCGCGCCGACCATCGGCTATAACGGCGGTTCGCTCGAAGCGGGGCTGGCGAACGGCGCGCGGCTGCTCGACGCCGACCCCGCCGCGGCCGCGTTGCAGGCGCGCGCGCTGCTGCAGGCCGCGCCCCGCGAGCCCGCTGCGCACCGCCTGTTCGCGCGGGCGATGGCGGCGCTCGGCGAGACCGAGGAAGCGCGCAAGGCTCGCGCACGGGCCGTGCAGTTCTCGCGCCACGTACGGCCGGTCGCCGAGGGCCACAAGGCGGTGCTCGCCGGGCGGCTCGACGAAGCGCAGGCGCTGCTGCGCGAGCATCTGGCGCACCATCCGGACGACCCGGTGGCGCTGATGGTGCGCGGCGAGGCGCTCGCGCGGCTCGGCAACAAAGCCGAAGCCGTGCGCAGCTTCGAGGCCGCGCTCGCGTTCATGCCCGAATACGTCGAGGCGCGGCTGGGGCTCGTGCGCGCGCACCAGCAAGCCTTCGACCAGGTCGCAGCGCTCGCAGCGCTCGAGCCGCTGCTCGCCGAGCGGCCCGACGAGCCGAACCTGCTGCGGTGGAAGGCGACGCTGCTGAGCAACCTCGACGAGCACGAGGCGGCGGCGCGAGTCCTCGAGGCCCTGGCCGAAGCCCGGCCCGGCGATGCCGAAATCCGGGTCAGCCTAGGCGACGAGATGCGCACGCTGGGCCGCGCCGCGGAGGCACACGCGGCCTATCGCCGGGCAGTGCAGGCGGCACCGCTGGACGGGAGCGGCTGGTGGGGACTTGCGGCGTTGCGCCATGCACCGCTTGACGCGGCCGACCAGGAGCAGATCGAAGCCGCACTGGCGCAAGGGCCCGCCGCCGCCCGGGGACGCGCGCAGCTCCACTTCGCGCTCGCCGTCGCCTGCGAGCAGGCGGACGACCGCGAGCGGGCGTTCGCGCACTTTGCCGCGGGTAACGCGGTGCGGCACGCGGCGGAGCCGTTCGATCCGGCCACCGTCGAAACCGAGGTCCGCCGCAGCCGCGCGGTGCTGACCCGCGAGTTCCTCGCCGCGCGCCGCGCGGCCGGGTGCGCCGCGCCCGACCCGATCTTCATCGTCGGCATGCCGCGATCGGGCTCGACGCTGGTCGAGCAGGTGCTCGCGGGGCACCCGCAGATCGAAGGCACCGCCGAGTTGCCGATCGTCCCGGTGCTGATCCGGACGATGGCCGCCGCGCGCGGGTTCAATCCGGGCCGCTCGTATCGCGACCTGCTGCCCGATCTGACCCCGAGCGAGCTGGCCGCGCTGGGTGAGGAGTATCTTCGCCTGGCCCGACCGCACCGCAAGTCCGACAAGCCGTTCTTTCTCGACAAGCTGCCGCACAACTGGGCGGACGTCGGGTTCATCAAGCTGATCCTGCCGCAGGCCAGGATCATCGACGTGCGCCGCGCGCCGATGGACTGCTGCTGGTCCAATTTCCGCATGCTGTTCGCGCGCGGGCATCCGTCGTCGAACTCGCTCGAGGGGATGGCAGCATACTATCGGCACTACGTGGCGATGATGACACACTTCGACGAGGCGCTGCCCGGCGCGGTGCATCGGGTAATCTACGAGCGGCTGGTCGACAATTTCGAAGCCGAGGTGCGCCGGCTGCTCGATCATCTCGGGCTGCCGTTCGACCCGGCTTGCCTCGACTTCCACGCTAACGACCGCCCCGTTGCCACCGCAAGCGCGGAGCAGGTACGCCGCCCGCTCAACCGCGCGGGGATCGGGGCATGGCGGGAATACGAGCGCTGGCTCGGTTCGCTCAGCGACGCGGTCGGCGACCTCGAGCAAACCTACGCGCGGTAGAACGGAGGTGCGTCCTTGCTTCGGGTGGCGCACGATGTGGCGGGCCGCTACCGAAGACGATCGAAATCTGGTAGCCCGGAGCGCAGACAGTTCGGAGCGCCTCTTGCCAGACCTCCCGGCCATAGTCTCCGTCTCGGTCGACAGCTATCGGCTTCCCGCGCTGACGGGGCGCCCGTTGATTCCCACCGCAGTGCTGGCTTCGCTGGCCTGCCCAGTGTCGGCCGAGGAAATCGTGGTCTGCGCCGACCGCGAGGACGGCGCCGGAGCGATCCCCCACGACATCCCGGTTCCGCCGCCGCTGCCGACCGCGTCCGACAACCTGTCCGAACTCCTCCGCCTCAAGATCGGCCCGGTGACGATCGGCTCGTTCCAGGGGCGACGGCACTTACGCGCTGGGCCTGGCTTTCGATTTCTGATCCTGGATCGCGCGCCGGCGCGCACCGTCAGAGCTGCTCGGGCATTCCCAGGTGCTGGAGGTAGTCCGGCTTGCCCAGCGAAACGCCCTGCGCGCGCAGGATCGCGTAGGCCATGGTGGCGTGGAAATAGAAGTTGGGCAGCGCGAAGCGCCGCAGGTAGTCGCCGCCGGTGAAGCGGTAGCCCATGCCGTTGGGGAACTTGATCGTGACCTCGCGGTCCTCGGCCCCGTCGAAATCCGACAGCATGATGCCCTCGATGAACGCGATCGTCTTGTCGCAACGTGCCTGCAGCTCGGCGAACGTCGTTTCCGTGTCCGGCATGGCGGGTGGATCGATCCCGATCAGCCGGGCGATCGCGTTCTTGGCCGAGTCCGAGGCGAACTGGTACTGCGCGGTGAGCGGCTTCATGTCCGCGACCAGCCGCGCCTCGACCAGCGCCGCCGGATCGCCCTCGGCGGCCGCCTTGTCGAGCCAGTTGCGCATGTTCTTGAGCATGCTGACGAAAACCGGCGCGGACGCGTCGTAGATGGTGAAGCTCATGCGGGTCCCTCCGATGGATCGGTCGAGCGAGCGCCGCGGATCGCGGCTGCGCGGGTCTGGCGTTACTTCTCGAGCTTCGCTTCGAGCGCCGCGATCCGCGCCTCGAGCTTCGCGCAGTCCTCGCGCGCGCGGCCGGCCATGTCCTTGACCGCGTCGAATTCCTCGCGGCTGACGAAGTCGAGCCCGCCGAACGCTTCCTTCATCCGCTCGCGCGCGCCGTCGCGCGCCTCGCGGGTCATGCCCGCGAGCGTGCCTGCGGCGCTGTTGGCAAGCTTGACGAAGTCGGCGATGATCGGGTTTTCGCTTTGCATGGCGCCTCTCTGGTCCCGCGCTCGGGACAGCGCAAGCTAAAGCTCGAACCGCTGTACCGCGTTGGACACCTCCGCCCCGTCGGCCCCGGGGTTGAACTGGAGGAACTGCCAGTTGAGCACGGTCGCGAACACGATCCAGGCGAGGTAGGGCAGCAGCAGCAAGCCCGCCGCGCGACGCACCTTCCAGAACAGCACCAGCGTGAGCAGCACCGCGAGATCGAGCGTGCCCAGGATCGCCAGCGCGAGCGTGATCTCGTGCTCGCCGAAGAACACCGGCGACCATGCAAGGTTGAGCGCGAGCTGGAGCACGAAAGCGAGGATCGCCGGCGCACGATAGCGCGCACCCCACGCGGCGCAGACCATCGCGGCGGCGAACCCCATCATGACGTAGAGCACGGTCCAGACGATGCCGAAGGTCGCGGGCGGCGGGAAGATCGCCGGCTTGTCGAGCGCCACGAACCACGGGTTGTCCGCGGTGCTGCCGGCGTACTGGCCCGACAGGAACCCGAGCAGGACCACCGCGGGCACCAGGAACAGCGTCCAGCGCAAGAGGCTGGCACGCAACTGCGCAGGCGAAGCGAGGCGGTTCATCGAGGCTCCCGTCGGCGAATCAGCGCGAGGTATGACGGCGCGCGCAGCCGCGCGCAACGATCCTCCCCGAAACGGGGAGGATCATCCTCGCTGCGCCGCGATCAGGAACTCGACGTTACCCTCGGTGCCGGTGATCGGGCTCTCGACGATGCCCATCACGCGCCAGCCATCGCCTTCCAGCCATTCGCGCACCTCGTCGCACACGCGCGCATGAAGCGCGGGGTCGCGCACGATGCCGCCCTTGCCGACCTCGTCGCGGCCGACTTCGAACTGCGGCTTGATCAGCGCGACCAGCGTGCAGCGCGGTTCGGCCAGGATCAGCGGCATCTCGAGCACCTTGCCGAGTCCGATGAACGACGCGTCGCACACCACCCAGTCGCAGGCGCGGTCGATCTGCGCCGGCGTCAGAGCGCGCGCGTTGGTCTGCTCGAGCACGGTGACGCGTGAATCCTGCCGCAGCTTCCACGCGAGCTGGTTGGTACCGACGTCGACCGCGAACACATGCGCCGCCCCGTTCGCGAGCAGGACTTCGGTGAAGCCGCCGGTCGAGCTGCCGATGTCCATCGCCACCGCGCCCTTGGGATCGAGCCCGAAGTGCGCGATCGCGTGCGCCAGCTTGACCCCGCCGCGGCCGACCCAAGGGTGGTCGCGCCCGCGCACCTCGAGCGCGAGGTCGTCGCGCACCTGCTGGCCCGGTTTGTCGACCCGGGCTTCCCCGGCGAACACCAGCCCCGCCATCACGAGCGCTTGCGCGCGGGCGCGGCTTTCCGCTAGCCCGCGCTCGACGAGCAGATGGTCGATGCGCCTTTTCTCCGCCATGCCGGCCCGATACGGCTATGGAACGGGGCAGGCCAGCGCTTGTTGCTTGCCGCGCGGTCCTTTCCAGCAACAGGAGCCTTCCCGATGCGTGTTCGCCCCGCCCTGCCGTCCGCGATCGCGGCGCTCGTGCTCGCCGGCTGCTCGCAGCAGGCCGAGGACGAGACCTCCGCGACCCCGACTCCCGCGCTGACCACCGAGGCGCTGCCGACGACGGCCGCCGACGGCACGCCGCTGACGCTCGGCGAGTGGCTGATCGAGGAAACCGGCGGCGGCGCCAGCGCGACCTTCCGCGAGACCGGCGGCGCCAATGCGCTGGCGCTGGTGTGCGACCGCGCCAACCGCGCGCTGAGCCTGACGAGGGCGGGCGGTGCAGCGGTGCCGCAGCGGTACCGGCTGACGATCGGGGCGCAGAAGGCCGACGTGTTGCTGGCACCGGGCGGCGGTCTCGGCCTGACCGCGCAAGTCGACCAGACGCAGCCGATCTTCGCCGCGTTCGCCGATCCGGCGGCGGTGATCGAGGTGACCGGCCCCGGAACGCCGCCGCTGCGCGTGCCGGGCCATGCCGGGATCGGCCGGGTGCTGACCGCATGCGCCTGACCGCGAAGCCGTTCCTGACCGGCACCGCGGTGCTGGCCCTCGCGGCGCTCGGCGCGTGCGTGCCCACCCCCGAGCCGACCCCGACGCCGGTGCCCGCGCCGGCTCCAGCGCCGGCTCCAAGGCCCGCGCCCCCGCCCGCGCCGCCGCCGTTCGCGGGCCACTGGATGGACGCGCCGCTCACGCCGGGCGACTGGCGGTATGCGGCAGGCGTGGCCACGTTCTCCGGGGGCGACGGATCGCCGCTGCTGGTGCTGCGCTGCGCCGCCGGGACGGGTGCCCTTGCGATCGAGCGGACGGGGGTGGGCAACGAGTTCGCGCCGACGCTGGTCGTCCGCGCCGAGAGCGTGTCGCGTTCGCTCAGCCCCACGACCACCGGGCAAGGCGTCGGCGGCGCCGGGGGTTGGACCGTGGCCGCGCTCCCGGTCCAGGACGCGTTGCTCGACGCAATCGCCTTCTCGAAAGGCCGTTTCGCGATCGAGAGCGCGGGATTGGCAACGCTTTACGTGCCGCCCTATCCGGAGATCACGCGGGTGATCGAGGACTGCCGCTGAAACGCCCCCGCCGCGGCACGAAGTCCGGGATTCTGACGGGGAAAAACTGAAATTCAAGTCTTGCGTTACCGACTCGCCTGACTCACATTCAGCGCAGGCCAGCGGTCCACGCGGGCCTGGTTTCGGGTGACACCGAAACATGGCTTTCTTAAGCGCGAAAGGAGGTGATCCGATGTCTCATGGTTCAGCAGGGAGGTCGGTGACGACCCTCGCGGAGCATTATCGGTAATCACACTTTTCGCCGATAGAGGCTTCGTGGGCGGCTTTTCCGGCCGCTGACCATGCGGAGGGCGGTTCTCGGGTTACCGGGGCCGCCCTTCTCATTTGCGGAATGCGGGTCTAGGGCGCGATAGCTAGCTTGCTAAGGTCAGCCATCCCGGCTTGATCGTTGCGGGCAAAGCGAACCACCCGGCGCGGCTTGTTCGTCGCCTCGACTGTTTCGAAGGCATATTCCGCACAATACGGCGGGCGATTTAGATGCGGTCGAGAGTTGGTATTGAAAGAGACCGTTTCAGTGCTTACCAATTGTTACAATAACTCTTGCGATACTGTAATTTTCTAACTTACATCGCTGCCGCAAGAGACAAGGACCAGGATTCGATGGCCGACGCGCCCGTTCTCGATTTCGCCCACATCCCCCACCCCGCGCCCGTCCCCGCCGCTACGCGCGACCAGGCGATCGCCGATCCGGGCTTCGGCAAGGTGTTCACCGACCACATGGTGACGATCGACTGGGCCGAAGGGCGCGGCTGGCACGACGCGACGATCGGGCCGCGCGGGCCGCTGAGCCTCGATCCGGCCGCGGCGGTGCTGCACTACGCGCAGGAGATTTTCGAGGGGCTCAAGGCCTACAGGCTGGCCGACGGCGCGATGGCGCTGTTCCGCCCCGACGAGAACGCGCGCCGCTTCAACACCTCGGCCGACCGGCTGGCGATGCCCAATATCCCCGAGGACACGTTCGTCGAGGCAGTGCGCCAGCTCGTGCTGGCCGACCGGGGGTGGTTCCCGACCGTCGAGGGCGGCTCGCTGTACCTGCGGCCGTTCATGTTCGCCTCCGAGGCGTTCCTCGGCGTGCGCCCGGCGAAGCAGTACAAGTTCCTCGTGATCGCCAGCCCGGCGGGCAACTACTTCAAGGCCGGCGTGCCGGCGGTGTCGATCTGGGTCTCGCAGGACTATACCCGCGCCGCGCCCGGCGGCACCGGCGCGGCCAAGTGCGGCGGCAACTACGCCGCGAGCCTGGTGCCGCAGGCCGAGGCGATCGCCAAGGGCCACGACCAGGTGGTGTTCCTCGACGCAGCCGAGCACCGCTATGTCGAGGAACTCGGCGGCATGAACGTGTTCTTCGCGTTCGACGACGGCACACTGGTCACCCCGCCGCTCGGGGGCACGATCCTGCCGGGCATCACCCGCGAGAGCCTGCTGACGCTGGCGCGCGAGGAAGGGCTCACCGTGCGCGAGGAGCGCTACGGGATCGACCAATGGCGCGCCGACGCCGAAAGCGGACGGCTGCTCGAGTGCTTCGCCTGCGGCACCGCCGCGGTGGTCACGCCGATCGGCCGCGTCGCCGGCCACGACGGTGAGTTCACCGTCGGCAGCGGCGGCCCGGGCCAACTCACCAGCCGGCTGCGCGCGCGGCTGGTGGCGATCCAGCGCGGCGAGGCCGAGGACACGCACGGCTGGGTGCAGCGGATCGACTAGGCGCAGGCTAGACCGGCACCGCCTCGATCACGCTCATGCCGTCGGGGTTCTCGGTCACCCGGTCGAGCGCGAAGCCGCAGGCCTCGAGCATTGCGCGGTATTCCGAGAGCCTGCGCTCGCGCCCCGTGGTCCACATCAGCATGATCACGTCGAGCGCATAGGCGTTGTGCGGACGGTACTCTTCGGGCAGCAGCCGCTCGATCACCGCCAGTCGCGTGCCTTCGCCCATCGCCGCGCGGATGTTGGCGAGAATCCCGCGGCACTCCGCGTCGCTCCAGTCGTGGAGAATCTGCTTGAGCAGGTAAAGATCGCCGCCCGAGGGCACCGCGGCGAAGAAGTCGCCCCCGACCAGCTCGACCCGCCCGGCGTACCCGGCAGTCGCGACGGGCCGTTCGGCCAGGCCGACGGTGTCGGGCAAGTCGAACAGCACGCCGCGCGCGGCGGGATGCATCTCGAGCAGCCGCAGCAGCAGGCTGCCCTGGCTGCCGCCGACATCGACCGCGAGCGTAAATGGGCGAAACGCGTGCTGCTCGAATATCTGCCACTCGTTCATCGCGGTGGTTTCGCTCATCACCCGGCCGAACATCCGCGCGATCTCGGGATTGGCGCGCAAGTGCTCGAACACCGGCAGGCCGTAACGCGCTTCGTAGGCCGTGCGTCCGGTGCCGACCGCATCGGGGTACGCGAATCCGGTTTCGAGCGTCATTCGGCCGAGTTGCTGCTGCACGGTCGCGCGCATCGCCTCGGTCCGGGCGGTGGCGGTCACGTTACCGTGCTCGTCGATCGCGAGCACGCCTTCGGCAGCAAGGAACCCGAGCAGGCGTGCCACGTCGTCCACCGGGCAGCCGCTGCGCGCGGCGATCTCGGCGATCGGTCGCGGTCGGCTATCGAGATCCGCAAGCAGGCCGAGCCGATCGACCGTGTAGATCACCGTGAAAGCGACCGTGATGTACTGAATCCAGGCCGGGAAATCTCCCGGACCATCGAGCATCTCGCCCAGGCTCTTGTGCATGCGGTCACCTCCCTCGGGCGACCCTAGCACCGATCCGCCCGCACACCACATGCGCGGGCGCGGTCTCCGGCAAGCTTGGACTATGCCCCGACGGGGCCGATCATCCAGTAGTCGGGCCCGTGGCCGACCTTGCGGATCGTGCAGATCTGCTCGCCGTCCCGCCACAGCTCGGCGGGGCGCTCGTCGGGCTGCTGGTGCGCGAGCAGCAGCGCGCGGCCCGGGTCCTCGCCGTTGAATTCGATCCGCTTGTCCGGCCCGATGCCGTCCGCCCGGTAGATGAGGCTGTAGTGCGCCATTGCGTGCTCCTGGCGACGAAGGTGGCGGCAGAATGTGTTCGGACCGGGACGGGGTGCGCCAACCTGCGTTATTGCTGCCGCCAGATGCGACGGGGCGGTGGCGGGGCGCGGCGAGCGGAGGCGCCGCAGCCCGTTCGCCGAGCCCGGTCTGCCTTCCG
>DATDLP010000322.1:0-2032 GCA_036519255.1 Croceibacterium sp. | reverse complement strand
GCGGTCGCCGCGTAGGCGATGCCGATCAGGCCGGCGAGGTTGAAGGCGATGACGATGCCGGCGACGATCACCAGCGTCGGCAGCGCGGTAGCCTCCATGCTGACCGCGAGACCCTGGATCACGTTGGTGCCATGGCCGGTCTCCGACGACTTGGCGATCGAGCGGACCGGGCGGAACCCGGTGCCGGTGTAGTACTCGGTGATCCAGATGATCAGCCCGGTGATGACCAGCCCCAGCAGCGCGCAGTAGAACAGCTCGCGACCGTTGAACTCGGTCCCCGGGATGTTCGCGGCCATGCCGCCGAGTGCGTAGTCGGTGGCGAACCAGATCGCCGGGATCGCGAGGACCGCGGAGACGAGGAAGCCCTTGTACATCGCGCCCATGACGTTCTTGCCGCCGCCGAGGCGGACGAAGTACGTGCCGATGATCGAGGTGACGATGCACACGCCGCCGATCAGCAGCGGCAGCGCCATCAGGTTGCCGAGCAGCTCGCCGGCGCCGGTGAGCAGCAGCGCGGTCAGCACCATCGTGGCGCCGACGGTGACGACGTAAGTCTCGAACAGGTCGGCGGCCATGCCGGCGCAGTCGCCGACGTTGTCGCCGACGTTGTCGGCGATCACCGCCGGGTTGCGCGGGTCGTCCTCGGGAATGCCCGCCTCGACCTTGCCGACGAGGTCGGCGCCGACGTCGGCCGCCTTGGTGAAGATGCCGCCGCCGAGACGCGCGAAGATCGAGATCAGCGAGGCGCCGAAGGCCAGCGCGACGAGCCCGTCGATCACGGTGCGGTCCTCGCCGCCGACGGTGTAGCCGCCGGGGCCGGTCAGGTACCAGTAGAACCCGGCGATCGCGAGCAGCGCGAGGCCGGCCACCAGCATGCCGGTGATGGCTCCGGCGCGGAACGCGAGCGTCAGGCCCTCCTGCAGGCCCTTCTGGGCCGCCGCGGCGGTGCGCACGTTGGAGCGGACGGAGATGTTCATGCCGATGAAGCCGGCGACACCCGACAGGATGGCGCCGAGCACGAAGCCCGCGGCCGAGATCGGCCCGAGGAACCACGCGACGATGACCGCGACGACCACGCCGACCACGCCGATCGTGGTGTACTGCCGCTTGAGGTAAGCCTGCGCGCCTTCCTGGATGGCGGCAGCGATTTCCTGCATCTTTTCGGTTCCGGCGGATGAGCCGAGAACCTGGCGGCTGGTGACGAAGCCGTAGACTACTGCAAGCAGCCCCAGCCCAATGGCAATCAGAACAAGGTCCATAACGAGACCAACTCCCCCATGAAGAAGCGCGGCCCGATCATGACGCCGGGTCCGCGTGGAATGGCAAGGGCTATAGTCCGCCGCAGGGGCGCGCAACCCCCCATGCGGCGAAATTCCCGAGGAGGGAGGGGGTCAGTGTTCCCAGCCGAGCCCGTCGCGGTTCACGATCGGCTCGCCGTCGAGAAACAGCGGGGCGAAGCCGCGCGGCTCGACCCGTCCGATGCGCGTGGCCGGTACCGGCGGCTCGGCGCCGGGCGGCAGCGCGAACAGCAGCTCGTAGTCGTCGCCCCAGCGCATCGCGTCGAACCGCCGCGGCTCGGGTGCCGCGATCGGCACCGCGGCGCTGTCGATCGCGAGCGAGGCCTGGCTGGCCTCGGCCATGCGCCAGGCATCGAGCAGCAGCCCGTCGGATACGTCCATCATTGCGCTGACCAGCGGCGCGAGCGCCTGTCCCTCGGCCAGCCGTGCCATCGGCCGGAGGTAGGCCAGCGTTTCGGCCGGGGCGCCGTCGTGCAGCGCCTCGAACCCGAGCATGGCCGCGCCGAGCGCGCCGGTCAGCCACAGCGCGTCGCCCGGCCGGGCGCCGGCGCGCGAGGGCACCGGGCGATGCGTTGCGCGGCCAAGCGCGGTCAGCCCGAGCGCTTGCGGCGGGCCGCCGGACACCGTGTCGCCGCCGAGCAGCGGCACGCCGTAGTGTTCGAGCACTTCGGCCAGCCCGGCCAGGAAGTCCGCTTGGTCGTCGCCGAACATGTAGCCGAGCAGCACGCCGAGCG
>DATDLP010000321.1:0-2546 GCA_036519255.1 Croceibacterium sp. | reverse complement strand
CCGCATCGAGGTCTACGACAACAGCCATGTGCAGGGCACCAACGCGGTCGGTGCGATGGTTGTGGCGGGGCCAGAGGGCTTCCTCAAGAACCAGTACCGCAAGTTCTACATCAAGAGCGCGCAGACCAACGACGACTTCGGCATGATGCGCGAGGTCATGGGCCGCCGCTTCGCCCGCGTTCTCGAGGAAGACCCCGACCGGGACGGCGGCCTATGGCCCGACCTCGTGCTGATCGACGGCGGCAAGGGCCAGATGTCGAGCGTGCGCGACGCGCTCGAGGAGCTGGGTATCGAGGACGTGCCGCTGGTGGCGATCGCCAAGGGGCCGCACCACGGACGCGAGGGGCGCGAGGTGTTTCATTTCCCCGACGGGCGCGAGAAGACGCTGCCGGTCAACTCGCCGGTGCTGTTCTATCTCCAGCGGCTGCGCGACGAGGTGCACCGCTTCGCGATCGGCGCGCACCGGCAGAAGCGCAGCGCCGCGATCACCGCGAGCCCGCTCGACGAAATCCCCGGCATCGGCCCCGCGCGCAAGCGCGCGCTGCTGCTGCATTTCGGAACCGCGGGGAAGGTGAGGGCGGCGGCGCTCGAGGATCTGCAGCGGGCGCCGGGCGTGAGCGCGGCGGTCGCCCAGGCGGTGTACGACTTCTATCATCCGAATGGATGATGGGCCGGAAGCGCTCCTGACAAGAAACGCACCCGGCCCGAAGGCCACGATTAGCGGCGGAAGCGCAACACCTTGATGACAAATGCTGTCATGGCCGGTGCCGGCGTTGGATTTGCATTGTGCGGATGCGAGAAACGCACAACGTGGCGCGATGAAATCCAGCGGGAACTTCATGCGCGGCGGAGTCGGCCGCATCGGGCTGGCGCTCGTCCTGCTGGCGGCGAGCCTGCTGCTGTCGATGCTGACCGGCGCGATGGTCTGAGCCGAGACTCGGCCGAGCGGATCGTCCCCGCTACTGCGCGCTGACCGCCGAGCCGCCGGTGCAGAATCGATAGCGTTTGGTTGCCGCGATCCCGCACTGGTAGGCGATGTCGCGCGGGATGTTGTTGGGCTGGAACGGCAGCGTGAAGTCCTGCTGTCGGCAGGTGGTCGCGCCGCAGGTGATCTCTCCCCGGTTGCACGCGACCGCCGCCCACGTGAGCACCGCGTCGTGCGCTTCCTGCTCGGTCTTGTGCCAGGCGCTGTCGTAGCCCGCGGCTTCTTGGCGGACCGAGCACTGGGCGCTGCCGTGGCTGTCGCAAAAGTCCCGCGAAGCAAAGCGACGCGCGAACGCCCGGAACGAGGGGACCCGTCCCGGGCGCTTGCGGCATTGGGACGATCAGGATTCGGCGTCTTCCGCCGCTTCCTGCTGCTCGGCGATCCGCTTGATCTGACCTTCGCCCATCGCCGAGACGAGCGCGTTGCCGTTGGCCTGGAACACGCTCGCCGGCAGCGTGGCCTCCTCGCCGTCGACCCTGACCAGCAGCTGCTGGATCTGCCCGCGGCCGTCGGTCACGACCTGGCGCACGCGTCCGATGCGGTCGCCGCTGGCGTCGACGATCGGCGTGCCGCGCTCGATCGTGAGCCCGCCGGTACCCTGGCCCGCGAGGTTGCCCGCGCCTGAGAGCGGTCCCGCGGCATAGGACCCCGAGCCGGTTCCCGCGCCCGAAGCGGCACCCGAAACTCCGCCCGCGAGGCCGCTGGTGGTGCCGACGAGCCCGTCGGCTGCGCCGCGGCCCTGCTGCACGGCGGACTGGCCCGTTCCGCGCGCCTGGCCCGTGGCCGCGCCGGCCGTCTGCCGTACCGCGTCGGTGCCCACCAGTTGCGCCGACGCGTCGCCGCCGCCCGAAGCCGAGCCGCTCGCCGAGCCGCCGGCACCGATCGGTCCCAGCGCGCCGTCGAGTGCGCCTGAGCCGCTGCCGCTGCCCTGTCCGTTGGCGTCGACGCGGCCGCTGCGCCGGTCGGCGCGCGCCGAGCCGCGCGCGTCACCCGATCCTTCGAGCGTGCCGCGGGTGGTGCCCTCGAGGGTGCGGGTCGGCAGGCCGCCGATCGGGCCGAGCGCGCCACCACCCCCGAGCGTGCCGCCAAGCCCTCCGCCACCGCCTCCCCCGAGCAACTGGGCCTGCGCCGGTGCGGCGACAAGTGCGAGCGCGGTGGCGGCGATCAGAATGCGTGTCATCGGGGGAACTCCTTCTTCTCCACTCGCAGGCGGATCGTCACCTGCCTGAGGAGAAAACGGATGCCGGGTGTGGCTTAATCCATCCTTCGGGAAAATTCGTTCAGGGCCGACGCCCGCAGGTGCGGCAGAGCACGCCGCGGCCGTATTGCGCGTCGGGGCCGCGCGGGCCGAGATCCTCGGCCTCGCGGTCGAGCGCGGCGCGCCACGAGGCGTCCCGGTCGAGCGCCGCGGCGGCGCGCGCCGCGACCAGCGGTACCGCGTAGGAGGTGCCGCGGACCGTGGTCCAGCGGCCCGCCCGGTTGCGTGCGGCCACGTCCGCGCCCGGCGCGGCGTAGTCGAGATGTGCCGCGCGCCCGGCCTCGATCAGTGCGCGGCCGCGGC
>DATDLP010000320.1:0-7357 GCA_036519255.1 Croceibacterium sp. | reverse complement strand
CCCCGCGCTCGAGGCCGCGCGCCAGGCCGCGCTGTTCCGGCTTGCGACGCTGACCGGTCGCGCGCCGGCGGAACTGCCGCCCATCGCCGGCGAACGGGCGATCGGGCTCGAGTTCGGCCAGCCGATCCCGATCGGCGACGGCGCGGCGCTGCTCGCCCGGCGGCCCGACATCCGCGCGGCCGAGCGCCGGCTCGCGGCCGACACCGCGCGGATCGGCGTCGCCACCGCCGATCTCTATCCCCGCATCACCCTCGGCGCCTCGCTCGGCTCGACCGGTCCCGATCTCGGCGACCTGCTCACGGGCGGTCCGCTGCGCTGGGTGCTCGGCCCGCTGCTGAGCTGGTCCCTGAACCAGGAGCCCGCGCGTGCGCAGATTGCGATGGCCGAGGCCGATACGCAGGAGGCGCTGGCTGCGTTCGACGGCACGGTGCTGCTGGCGCTCGAGGAGACCGAGACCGCGCTGTCGAACTATGCCCGCTCGCTCGAACGGCGCGCGGCGCTGCAGGCGGCGAACGAGCAGGCCGAGCGGGCGGCGCGCATCGCCCGCGCGCAGCAGCGCGAAGGCGCGATCAATTCGCTCGCCCGGCTCGATGCCGCGCGCACGCTTGCCGAGGCGCGCGCGCAACTCGCCGCGCAGGACGCCGCGGTGTCGCGCGCGCAGATCGATCTGTTCCGCGCGCTGGGCGGCGGCTGGTCGTCGGGTGGCGCCCGCCAAGGCTAAGGCCGGGGACGGCAAGACGCCGCGAGGTTGCGTGTTGCCGTAGGGTACCTCCTGCGGCCGTGCAGCAGCGGTTCCAGCCCCGCGCACGCTTCGTCCTATCGAACGCACGGATGGTCGTCGTATTAGGTATTCTTCCCTAGTTAATCTCCGGAATTTTCTAGGGTTTTTCCGTATAGGCGACAACCAAAGTTAACTACGTGCGTTGAGAAGACACACATCGAAAGGGGTTCGCCATGGCTGTCCGCATTCACGTCATCGATCACGACTCGCGGCGCAGGGCCAGCGTGGCGCGCGAGTTTCTGGGACGCGGACTGCATGCCGAGATTTACGAGGATCTGGCCGAGTTCCAGGACCGCGCGCCTTCGGGCGGCTACGTCTTCGCCCACGACGACGTCGAGCATTGCGATCCTCGGCAGCTCCGCGAGCTGATGGGCGAGCAGGACATCCCGCTCCCGATCACCTTCTACGCGTCCGAGCCCGCGCCCGAACGCATCGTCCAGGCGATGCAGCTCGGCGCGTGGGACTATTTGCGCTGGCCGTTCGACGACCGGCTGCTCGATGCCTCGCTGAGGACGCTCGCTGCCGTCGGCGACCGCCTGATCGGCGAGCATCGCCGTCGGCTCGACGCGCGGGCCAAAGTCGACCGGCTCACGCGCCGCGAGACCGATGTGCTGCGCCTCATGGTGCAGGGCTGTTCCAACAAGACCATCGCGATCGACCTCGACATCAGCCCGCGGACGGTCGAAATTCATCGCGGCAACATGATGCGCAAGCTCCAGGCGGGGAGCACGTCCGATGCGGTCCGTATCGCGCTCTACGCGGGGCTCGACGCCGAGTTCGTCCGCAGCGGCTTGTTCGAGCTCGCAGGAATAACGCTCGACCGGGCGGCCTGACGAGCGCCGACGCGCACCCGGACACGTTCTCATCCGCCACTTTCTCGTGCCGACCCTCGCCTGCCGGTATCTGAAAAACGGATTGTCCACAGGCACTTGGTTAAGCGGCCGATTGCCATTATAGCGCTACCACACGGGAGAAATTCGGCATTAGTTCGGGGTCAGTCGGGGGGCAGACTGTAATGTATAGCAATATTGAACCGCTCGCGGCTTCGCTATGGTTTCAGCGAGTTGCAGTTGCGGCTTCGGGCGAGCTTGGAAGCGTTGAGAATTCGCTGCGACATGCGGCGCATCTAGTGCAATTGGCACCTATGTCTTTCCGCAGAGTGATGCCGGAAATACGCAATGAAGATCAATTCGAGTCATTACTCGAATCCGGCGATCTCGACACCGCGGCCCGCGAATTGTTCGGACCAACTACGAAGTTGCTTGTCGAGACGAGCGCCGACGACGAATCGCTTAGGGCCGTGGTTTCCTGCGCGATCCTCAAGCGCTCGGTCGATGGCAGGGGCGCCTGCGTCGCCTCGGCGAGCCTGAGCGCCTGGGCCAACTGGCTCGTCAGCTTGCGGCTCGAGTTCGGAACCGCGCTCGACGACGAGCCGATTGCGGACGAGGGCTGTCCCGACGACAAGTGCACCTGTCACGGCGCGAGCTGAGGCGGCGAGCCGTTCGCGATCACGCCCTGCCGAACGCGTTGCCGATGTCGATGAAGTCTTGCCGCACCCGGCCGAGCAGCGCTGAATCGAACGCCAGCACGCTGTCGAGGATCGCCTTGCGCGCGGCGCCGTAGATACTGAGCAGCGCCTCCGACAGCGGTGCCGAGCGGTCGACGCCGATCTCGAGCGCGGTCACGGCCGAGAGGGCGCGGGTCAGCGCCTTGCTCCGCGCGGTCGGATCCTTGCGCTCGTGCGCGATGACCGCGAGGCCGAGCCCGCCGATCGCTTGCTCGAGGCACAAGTGCACGAGGTTCGCGGGATCGGCGCCGCCCTGGACACGCGCGTCGATCTCGCTGCGGCGGTAGGCCTCGCGGGGGTCGGTGTAGGCGAGCATCAGTCCTTGCTCGCGTTCCAGGCGTCGATCTGGGATTGCAGGAAGCTCAGCGTCGACTTCGAGCTGCCGATCCGCGTGTCTGCCCTGGCGAAGCGCGAGACGAGGTTTGCGCGCAGCGTCTCCTGCTGCTCGGCGAGCTTGGCCGAGACTTCGGAGATGTCGGCCGACCTGGTCTGGTAGCGCAGGATCGAGCCGCCGAGCGAGCCGGGATCGCCGGTGCTCGTCGCCGCGCGGGTCATCTTGTCGAACGTCGCGTAGACCCCGTAGAGTCCTGCGGTGAACATCGCCGCGGCTCCAGCGGGATCGCGCGCGAGCGTGCGCTGCAGCACCGCGCTGTCGAGCCTGAAGGTGCCGTCGCGCTGGATCGAGAGGCCGAGGTCCGACAGGGTCCGCGGCGCGTCGGTCGCGGCGTTGGGCATCACCACCGTGGTCGCGAGCTTGGCGAACTGGCGCTGCAGCGTGCGCGCCCCCGGATCGCGGGCGAGATCGCCGCCCATCGGATCGGTCGCGTCGCGCAAGGCGCCGGCGACTTCGTTGAGCGCCGAGACGAGATCGCCCATCGCGCCGGCGATGGTGCTCGTCGGGCTGGCGAAGGCGATCTGCGTCGGCGCGCCGGTGTTGGTGCCAGTGAGCTTGAGCGCCAGCCCGGGGGCGATCGTGCCGGTATCGTTGCCCGCGCTGGTCATCGGCAGCCCGTCGAGCTTGAACGCGGCGTTGCCCGAGGTGGAGGTCAGCCGGGCGGGCGCGCCGCCGTTCGCCGGGTCCCAGGCCAGCGCCGCGAGGCCTTCCTGGCCCGGGGTCTCGACCGCTTCGACGATGAAGCCGTTCTTCGCGCCTTCGGCGCCCTTGAGCACCAGCTGCGCGCCGTCGGCGGTCTGCGCGACGTAGGCCTTGATCCCGGCGCCCTTGGCGTTGATCGCCGAGGCGACGTCGGCCAGCGTCTTGCCGGCGGCGATGTCGATCGTCAGCGGCGCGCGTGCGCCGTCGGCGGCGAAGCTGCCGGCGGTGGTCTCGCCGAAGCGGATGATCAGCTTGCCCGCGCCGACCGTGTCGGTGCTCGCGCCGAACGGCGTGCTGGCCAGGGTCTGCGCCTTGGCGAGGGCGGTGACCTCGAGCGAGTAGCTGCCCGATCCGACGGTGCCCGCCGGGCTTGAGGCGCTCGCCACCGTGGCGTTGGCCACGGTCGCCTGCGTCGAGAGGTCGCCCGTGCGCACGCGCTCGCCGAGCGACGAGGTCAGCAGCGAGAGCGCGTTCTTGATCGAGGAAGCGGTCGAGATCTGCTTGCCGAGCTGCTCGGTCTGCGCGGTCAGCCGGTCGCTGCGCAGCGCGAACTGCGCTTCGGCGAGATCGCTCGCCAGCTTGCTCATGTCGACGCCGCTGCCGGCGCCGAGCGAGGTGACGAGGGATCCGATCGCGCTCATGGCTGGTAGGACGGCGGCGCGGGGCGCGGGTTAAGCCTGCGTGCGGCCGTCGGCGTCGAACCGGAGCGCCACCGGCACATCGACCAGCGGCATCCGCGGCTGCTCGCCGCGCCGGAGCGAATAGACGAATGCCAGCACCGCCGCGATCGCCGCGTAGAGCTCCTCGCGGATCGTCTGGTTCTCGCGCGTGGTGAAGTAGACCGAGCGCGCGAGCAGCGGCAGCTCGAGCAGCGGCAGCTCGAGTTCGCGCGCGAGTTCGCGCATCGCCAGCGCCTTGTCGCCGCGCCCCTTGGCGAGCACGATAGGGGCCGAGGCGCGCTCGGGGTCGTAGGCCATCGCCACGCTGAAGTGCGTCGGGTTGGTCAGCACGAACTGCGCCTCGCGCATCGCTCCGGCGACGCCGCCCATGGCGATCTCGCGCTGCCGCTGGCGGCGCATCGCCTTGGCCTCGGGCGAGCCTTCGGCCTCCTTGTGCTCGTCGCGCATTTCCTGCTGCGTCATCTTGAGCCGCTGCATCCGCCGCAGCCACTGCACGGGCAGGTCGATCAGCGCGATCACCACCAGCCCGGCGCCGAGCGCGAGCAGCAGGCTGGTCAGCGCGCCCCACCCGGCGGAGAGCTGCGCCGACAGGCTGCCCTTGCCGAGCCCCATGATCGTGCCGAGCCAGCCGCGCCCCCAGGCGAAGGCGATCGCGCCGAGCAGCGCGATCTTGAGCAGTCCCTTGCCCATCTCGATCAGCCCGGTCATGCCGAACATGCGCTTGAGCCCCGACAGCGGGTTGAGCCGCGAGCCCTTGAACGCGAGGTTGCCGCCGACCCAGCGGCCTTCGCCGAAGGCGAGCTGCGAGGCGACCGCGAGCAGGATGATCGGCACCGCGAGAGAAGCCAGCGGTGCGAGCACCGCGAACAGCATCGAGGTCAGCATCCGCCCGACCTCGAAGTGCAGCACTGCCTCGCGGTCGAAAGTCAGGCCCGCGCGCAGCACGCCGGACAGCGCCTCGAGCATCCACGGCCCCGCGAACATCAGCCAGGCGGCGCCGAACAGCATCACCGCCGCGGTCGGCAGCTCGCGCGAGCGCAGCACGTCGCCCTTGAGCGCGGCGTCGCGCCGGCGCTTCTCGGTCGGCGCGAAGCTCTTCTCGCCGGCGCTTTCGCTCATCGCAGCACCGCGAACTCGGCCTGTTCCATGCCGGTGACGACGATGTCGGCGAGCTGCTCGTAGATCACAGGCATCGCCAGGATCAGCGCGGTGATGCCCGCGAGCACGCCGGCGGGCAGGCCGAGCGCGAACAGGTTGAGCGACGGTGCCGAGCGGCTCAGCACGCCGGTCAGCACCTGCACCAGCAGCAACACCAGCGTGACCGGCAGCGCGATGCGCACCGCGGTCTCGAGCATCGATCCGGCGAACGAGGCGATCGTCGCGAAGCGCTCGGCCCCGAGCCAGGTCTGGCCCGGCGGGAACGCGTCGTAGCTTTCGACCACCAGCCCGATGAAGTGCAGGTGCGCGCCCATCGCGAGGAAGATCAGCGTCAGCACGATCGTGAAGAACTGGCCGAACGCGGTGGTCTGGTTGCCGCCGGTCGGATCGGCCGCGGTGGCCATGCTCATGCCCATGCCGCCGCCGATCAGTTCGGCGGCGATCGTCGGCGCGGCGAACGCGATCTGCAGCACGAAGCCGAGCGAGACGCCCACCAGCACCTCTCCCAGCACCGCGAGCAGCCCGGCTATCGTGAACAGCGCAGGCGGCGCGGCGATCGCCGGCATCCAAGCCGCGACGAACACCGCCACCGCACCGGTCGCGCAGACGCGCACGGTCACCGGCACCAGCGCGGCGCCGAAGAACGGCGCGGCCATCATCGCTGCGCCGATGCGGGTCATCAGGAACACGACGCGCCAGAAGTCCTGCTCGAGCGCGCCGAAGCCGAAGTCGAGCGCGATCATCGCCCGATCCGGGCGATCTCGGCGAAGATCTCCTGCATGAAGTCGGCCAGCAGCGTCATCATCGAGGCGCCGAAGATGACGAGCACGATCGCGATCGCCGCGAGCTTGGGGACGAAGGTCAGCGTCTGCTCGTTGACCGAGGTCGCGGCCTGCACGAGGCCGACGACGAGGCCGACCGCCAGGCTGGCGATGAGCACCGGCGCTGCGAGCAGCGCGGTGGTCCACAGCATGCGGTCGGCGAACGACAGCAGGGTCGAAAGCTCGTCCATCGCTAGACGAAGCTCGCCGCGAGCGAGCCCATCAGGAGCGCCCACCCGTCGACGAGGACGAACAGCAGCAGCTTGAACGGCAGCGAGACGAGCATCGGGCTCATCATCATCATGCCGAGGCTCATCAGCACGCTCGAGACGACGAGGTCGATCACGAGGAACGGCAGGAACAGCATGAAGCCGATCTGGAACGCGGTCTTGAGCTCGCTGGTCACGAACGCCGGCAGCAGGATCGAGAACGGCACGTCCGCGGTCGAGGCGAACTTGGGCGCGTTGGCCATGTCGGCGAACATCGCGAGGTCGGTCTCGCGCGTCTGGCGGATCATGAACGCGTGGAACTGGTCGCCGGCGTTCCCGATCGCCTGCTCGGCGCCGATCTGGCCCGCGGAATAGGGTGCGATCGCGGTGTCGTTCACGCGCTCTAGCGTCGGTGCCATCACGAACAGCGAGAGGAACAGCGACAGCCCGATCAGCACCTGGTTCGGCGGAGACTGCTGCAGCCCGAGCGCCTGGCGCAGGATCGCCAGCACCACGATGATCCGGGTGAAGCTGGTCATCATCAGGATCAGCGCCGGCAGGATCGTCAGCAGCCCCATGATCAGGAGCAGCTGCAGCGACAGCGTCATGCCGGTCGGCGCGCCACCGTTCATCGAGCTGAACGCGCGGTCGAGCGCGCCGGACACCGCGGGCTCGGCGGCGGCAGTCGCAGCCGCGTCGGCAGCCTGCGCGAACGCGGCCCTGGGCAGCAGCAGCAGCGCCGAGGCGGTGCCGAGCGGAATCAGGCGTTTCATTGGTGGATTTCCTGGGCCTGAGCCGAAACGGGGCGGGCAGGAGCCTCGGCCAGCCGGGTCAGGCCGTTGCGCGAGGTCGACACGAGAATTTCGCGACCGTGGAACTCGATCACCGCAAGGCGCATCGTCGGCGACAGCATCGTCGTCTCGACGATCCGGATCGCCCGCGTGCCGCCCTGCGGCATGCCGAACTTGCCCTGCAGGCGCTGGGCCAGCTTGAGGCTGCCCCAGATCATGCCGCCGATCAGCGGCAGCAGCAGCAACAGCTTGAC
>DATDLP010000319.1:0-2010 GCA_036519255.1 Croceibacterium sp. | reverse complement strand
GCGGCGCCTCTCCAGGCTAACCCGAGCTGCGGCGCTGAGTGCAGGGCTACGCTTGCCGGGTGGGGTTTTCGGAAGCCGCCGCCGCCCCCGGAGCAGTCCGAGGACGCGACGCCGGATTGGATCGCCGCCCTGACGGGTGGATCGGCGCGCTGCTGCCGGTCCAGGAGTTGATCGGCCGAAGCCAGCAGGCGGCGATTTCGCCTGCGCGACACGGCGGGCAACAGCTCGACCAAGACCTACACGTTCACACTGAGAAAGCCGGCGACCCGCTAGCTAAGCACCTCGGCCGGCAGGCGCTCATGCTCGCCGCCGTGCCATTCCCCGATCCGCTCATCGAAGGCCCAGCCCAGCTGACCGCGCGGGTGAAGGCATTGAGCATTAGCACCCGACGGGATAGGCCACGATCCGGGCGATGGTTGCCTTGCACGTCATTCGCTTGATGCGTGCGGGCGCGTTCGGGCGTCCGCCCGCCGCCGCGTCGGACCCGCAGTACGGTTTCCGGGCGGTTGCAGGGCGTGGCTGTTTTTTTTGCCTGGTTGCCCATGACCGGTCTCTCGGCTCGCCTGCCTGAGCTCGCCCACAGCGGATCACGCCCTGGCTGCTGGCAGCTTGGTGGGTAGCTGCTGTAGCGCCTAACCACGTTGTTCATCCGGGCCTCCCTGGAGGCTGAGAGGTGCTTAGGCCACTCAGTTCCAAGGAGGACACCGGATGAAGCTCCACCGTAATGCGCGGACCTGTCCGAAGAGCCGCAGGCTGCTCGCCGAGCGGGTGCTCGAAGACGACTGGTCGCTGACGAATGCGGCCGAGGCCGCCGGAGTCAGCGAGCGCACCGCGGCCAAATGGGTCGCGCGCTTCCAAGCGGAGGGCGAGGCGGGCCTGGAAGACCGCTGCTCAGCGCCGAAGCGGATCCCGCATCGCACGTCAGCCGAACGGGTCGCGGCGATCGAGGCGCTGCGCAGACTGCGGCTGAGCGCCGCAGAGATCGCCGAAGCGCTCGAGATGGCGCTCTCGACTGTGTCCCTTTGGCTGAAGCGGATCGGTCTGGGCAAGCGCTCGCGGCTCGATCCGCCGGAGCCGCCAAACCGCTACGAGCGTCGCCATCCGGGCGAGCTCGTCCACGTCGACGTCAAGAAACTCGGCCGCTTCGGGATCCCCGGCAAGCGCGCCGTCGGCGATCGCCACGCCAGCCGCGGCTTCGGCTGGGAGTGCGTGCACGTGATGGTCGACGACTGCAGCCGGCTCGCCTATGCCGAAGTCCTGCCCGACGAGCGCGGCCTGACCGCCGTCGGCTTTTTGCGGCGCGGCCTCGAGTGGTTCGCACGGCTTGGCGTCCAGGTCCAGCGCGTGATGACCGATAACGGCTCGCCCTACGTCTCGACCGCTCACGCCGCCGCCTGCCGCGAGCTCGGCCTCCGCCATCTGCGCACGCGGCCCTACCGCCCACGCACCAATGGCAAAGCCGAGCGTTTCATCCAGACCTTGCAGCGCGAATGGGCCTACGGCCGCGTCTACGCCAGCTCCGCAGAGCGGACCGCGGCGCTCCTCCCGTTCCTAAGCCACTACAACTTCAAGCGACGACACGGCTCCCTCGGCCACCAGACTCCGGCAACCAGACTGAACAACCTCGTTGGGAACTACAGCTAGCTAGCCGATCCGCCTCCAGGTTGGACCGGCCGCCGCGGCGGCCGGGCGCACAGTGCGGGTGATCGTGACGTTGTAGGTGTCCTTCACCTCGCGGTTCTTGCGATAGCGCTTGAACGCGTCGAACTGGACCCGGTACGCACCGGATGGGGCGCTTGCGGAAAAGACCCGGCGCTTGGCCTTGACCTTCTTGCAGGGGCTCTTGATGCGCCCGATCTTCAGGTTGCGTGCCTTGCCGCGGCCACTGCGCACGACGTGCGCCCAGAGGTTCCTGCCTCCCCCGAAGAAGCCGCGCGCGCGTATTCGCAGCACTCGCTCCGGCTTACCCTGCTTCGGGCTGAGGGAGACCTTGGTGGCGGTGACGAGCAG
>DATDLP010000318.1:0-5210 GCA_036519255.1 Croceibacterium sp. | reverse complement strand
CCGGCCCGACGCGCTGGTGGATGCGGCTGCCGACGATCCGGCGCGGCTCGCCGACATCCGCCAGCGGGTGCGGAGCGCCTCCAGGACCTCGCTGGCCTACGAAAAGCTCGTCGGGCCCAATCCGCGCACGATCATCCTCGGGGTGTCGATGCTCGCCGGCTCGCCGCTGTGGTACTTCCTGGCCGAGATCGTCCTGCTCAACGCGATCCTCTTGCTGTCGGTGCAGCATCACAACGCCATGCACAAGCGGCTGGTGGCGGCGCTGAGCTAGCAGCCGCGGCCCTTCGTCAAGGGTGCTGTCCAGGCCCCTTGTCGCCGCCGGACCGTCGAGTCACACTCCGGTTCACGGTGATCTACCCCAACCGCCCGCAATCGGCTGCCGATGTCGCCCGTCACTATGACGAGCTCGACGTGCCGTATCGGCGCATCTGGGGCGAGCACGTCCATCACGGCTACTGGCGCACCGGCCGCGAAAGCGCCGCCGAGGCGGCAGAGGCGCTTGTACGGCTGGTCGCCGCCCGGCTAGCCCCCGAACCGGGCCAGCGTGCGGTCGATATCGGTTGCGGCTACGGCGCGACAGCAGGCTGGCTGGCGGAACACCGCGGCCTCGAGGTCACCGGCTTCACGCTGTCGCAGGCGCAGGCGGCGGTCGGGCGGACCCGTCCGGGCTTTACCTGCCGCGTGCGGGACTGGCTCGACAACGGCCTGCCCGACGCCGCGTTCGAGCGCGCCTATGCGATCGAAAGCTCCGAGCACATGGTCGACAAGGCGCGGTTCTTCAGCGAGGCGCGGCGCGTGCTCAAACCCGGCGGGCGCTTCGTGGTCTGCGCCTGGCTCGAAGGCGATGGGACGCCGCCCTGGCAGGTCAGGCACCTGCTCGAGCCGATCTGTCGCGAAGGCCGGCTTCCCAGCATGGGCAGCCGCTCCGATTACGAAGCGCTTGCGGCAGCGGCCGGCTTCCGCCTGCTCGGCTACGACGACATCAGCCGCGAGGTGCGCCGGACGTGGACGATCTGCCTGAGCAGGCTGGCCGGCAGGCTGCTGACCGACCGCGAGGTCCGCCGCCTGGCCCTGAGCCGTGCCACCCAAAGCCGCGATTTCATCCTCAGCCTGCCACGCCTGATCCTCGCCCTGCGCGGCGGCGCGATGCGCTACGGCGTGTTCGTGTGGGAACGGCCATGAGCAAGCTCGCCGGGCACAAGCCTGAGCGGGAACACTACTCGCGACAGGCGGGGATCGCGTCCCGGCATGCGCGTATCGTCCGCCGGTTCGCCTCGCGCCTGTGCGTCGAGCGGGTCAGGTAGGCTTGCGCCCGGCCATCACGAACAGGCCGCCTTCGCCGCCGAGGCTCGCCATCCAGCCGATCTGCGTCAGCACGCTTTCGAACGGCCATTCGTCCTCGGCAGGCGCGAGCAGGTCCTCGGGCTCCTCGCCGATCAGCGTCGAGGGATAGGTCGAGACGTAGTCGATGCCGTTGGCGCCGAACCAGCGACGGACCTCGGCGACGCTGTGACTGTGCTCTTCCGGGTGTCGGTACTGGTCGCGCAGCCACGCCTCGCGACGTTCGGGCTCGGCCCGGCGGTCGCGCAGCACGGGATCGAACGGGATCCAGCGAAAGCCGGTCAGCCGCGCGACGAGACGGCGCAGGCGCAGCGGGATCCGCGCATAGCGATTGTACAGCCCGACGATGACATGGCCACCCGGCCTGACCGCCTTGACGATGCTGGCGAACGACGCGGCCGGATCGGGCGTGTGGTGCAGCACGCCCGAGCAGTACACGATGTCAAACGCGTCGTCCTGCAACGGCAGGCGCGCGAGGTCGCACTCGACAAAGCTGACTCGTTCGACCCCGTAGCGCCGCGCGGCCGAGGCCCCGAGGGCAAGCGCGCCGCGCGACAGGTCGAGGCCGACGACGGTGCGGTCGGCGCGGGCGAGGTAGAGGCTCGTCTGGCCCGTGCCGCAGCCCACTTCCGCGATCGTCGCATCGCCCGGAATCGAGGCATCGAGCAGGCGGGCGAAGGCGCTTCGCTCGGCGCGGGTGCGCAGCCAGGTGAGGCTGTCGTTGGGCGGATAGCCGGGGAACGGGGCGTGGTTGTAGAACCGGCGAACGACCTCGGTCTGGCCCGCGACATCGGGCCGCAGGTTCGGGATGCCGTCGGGTGCCGGCCAGGATTGCCCACAGCCTTCGCAGGCAAGCGCCTGGTCGAGCCTGCCACGGCATGCGGGGCAGGCGAGCAGCGCGTGAAGCGGCTCCACCTTCGTCAGAAGATCGAATAGATGAACGGCGCGAGTGCTTCCACGCCGGCTGCGAGAACCAGCAGCAGGCCGGTGGCGCAGAGGAAAATCGCCAGCGGTACCATCAGGCGCCTGCTCGAATCCCCGCGCCACAGCCCCCGGACCAGTTCCACGGTCGAACCGAAGATGCTGCCCATGACGACCAGTTGTCGGCGAAAACGCCCTTTCTGCTTGATCATGCCACGTTCTCCATCCGAGGCGACGCCTTGGCGCGCCTGTCCCGCTTGCGCACCCGCGTGGTGCCGGCGATCAGCAGGTCGATGCCGCTGCGGCGAAAGGTCGAATAGCCTTCCTGCGCGCTGCACACGATCGGCTCGCCCGCGAGGTTGAGCGAGGTGTTGAGCAGCACCGGCACGCCGGTCCGCGCGTGAAACGCCTCGATCAGCGCGTAGAGCCGCGGTGCGAACTCGCGCTCGAGCGTCTGGACCCGCGCGGTGCCGTCGACATGGGTCACCGCGCCGAGCCGCTCGCGCCATTCGGGCCGCACGGGGAATACCCCCGACATGAAGCGGCTCAGGCGATTGCCGCCGCCCGGCATCTCGAACAGGCGCTCGGCCTCGTGGGCCAGCACCACCGGCGCGAACGGGCGGAACTCCTCGCGATACTTGATGTCGCGGTTGAGGCGATCGCGCATCGCCCCGTCGTGCGGGGCGGCGAGCAGGCTGCGGTGACCCAAGGCACGAGGGCCGAACTCGCAGCGCCCCTCCATCCACCCGACGATGCGGCCGGCGGCAAGGTCGTCGGCGGTCTCGGCGATCAGCCGCGCGTCGTCGAGCGTCTCGAACGGCAGGCGGTCTTCCTCGGCGATCCGGGCGAGCGCTGCGCCGTCGGGTTCCGGGCCCCAGAACGGATGGTCCGGGAAGGGCTTGTCAGGGTTGCCGAAATGCACCCGGTCCGCGAACAGCGCCGCACCGATCGCGCAGCCCGCGTCACCGGGGGAAGGCGGCACGAACAGCCGCTCGAAGCCCGACTCGCGCAGAATCCGCGCGTTGGCGACGCCGTTCAGCGCCACGCCGCCGCCAAGGCACAGGTCGGTAAGGCCGGTGCGCTGGTGAAGGTCGCGGGTCAGGTCGACGAGAATATCCTCGAGCACGCGCTGCACGCTGGCCGCGACATTGGCGAAGCGGCGGCCCTGCTCTGTCGTAAGGTCGATCGGCTCGTATCGGTTGCGCGGCGGGCCGAACGCCCGGACGAACTTGTCCGAGAACGAACGGCGCGCGGTCGAGTGGAACTCGAAGAAGTCGAGGTCGAGGCGGAACGCCCCGTCGGGCGTGCGCGGGATCAGCTTGCGCACGGCCTCGGCCATCGTCGGCTCGCCGTACGACGCGAGGCCCATCACCTTGTATTCGCCTTCGTTGACGGCGAAGCCGAGATAGGCCGTGAAGGTCGAATAGAGCATGCCGAGCGAGTGCGGGAAGTGGATTTCCCGATCGATCGCGATGCGCGTGCCGGCGGATCCGCGCTCGCCCGTGCCGACGGTCAGCGTGGCCCACTCGCCAACCCCGTCGGCGGTCAGCATCGCCGCCCGTTCGGTCGGAGCGGTCAGGAACGCCGCGGCCGCGTGGCTCTGATGGTGCTCGGTAAACAGGATCTTCCTGCCGGGCACGCCGAGCCGCGAGGTGATCACTCCGCGCACCCAGGCCTTCTCGCCCAGCATGTTCTTCATCGCGTGCGGGAACGAGCGAAACGAGCGAGGAAAGGTGCGCAGCGCGGTCGTCAGCACGCGCTCGAACTTGAGCATCGGCTTTTCGTAGAACACCACCGCGTCGAGATCGTCGGGCTCCAGCCCGGCCACGTCGAGGCAATATTCGATCGCCCCCAGCGGGAAGGCGGCATCGTTCTTGCGCCGGGAAAGCCGCTCTTCCTGCACGGCTGCGACGGGCAGGCCATCAATGAGCAGGGCGGCGGCGGAATCGTGATAATGCGCGGACAGCCCGAGAATCTTCATTCAGAACTCCCCGCTCATCCGTCCGGACTCCTCGTTGACCTTGACCCAGCCCTGCGGCTCGCGCCGTCCGGCGCGCTTCGCCGCCCAGGCGAACGGCGGGATCAGGATGAAGTACTGCAGTGCCAGCATGATGCCGCCGAGCACGCCGGCCAGCGCCACGGCAAACCGCAGGTACCCTTTCCACAAGCGCCCGGCCCGTGCCTTCCAGAGCAGCCAGCCTTGCTTCTGCGGCGCGACCCGCGCCAGTTCGCGCCTCGTGTAGTTCATGTGAAAAGCCTCGTCCTTGAGGATACGGGCGAACATGGCCTGCGTCTCGGGATCTCCGGCGACCGCGCGGTGATACGTGCTGAAGCCGATTGCCGCCGCGCGCTCCGACAAGTGCAGGAACGCCAGCAGCGGCGCATCGCCATCGCGCTCGACCGTGAGATCGTCGAGCCCGCGCTCGCCGGGGGCGAGCCATCCGGGTTCCCACCCGGCTTCGCCGCCATGGGCGCGCAGCAATGCGGCGCCGCGGCGGCGGAACAGATCGGCATGAAGCTGCTCGTCGCGGGCGTGGCGCAGATAGAGGGTCCTGAGCCGGGCATCGCTGGTCAACTCGGCTGCCCGGGCAAGGTCCCGCCCTCCGTCGGCCTCGACCTCGGCGAAGCGCAAGAGGCGATGGCCCCGCCGCACAGGGTCCCGCCACACCCACAGCTGCACCGGACTAACCCAAGACCCCATTGGCAATTGCGCCTTCCGAATCACAGGGATAACGCGGGCGGGGAGGCGGGGCAATGGAGGCCATGACGGCGCAAAAGGGAAGCCGGAACGCCACGGCGGTCAACGCTGTGACGGCCGTGCTGGGACTGGCTGTGCTCGTCATCGCCGTGCGGATGGACGCAGCTTGGCAGTGGGCGCATTTCCTCCCCACCTGGGCCTGGCCCTGGTCGACCCAGCTGCGGATACTGCTGGGCTTACGCCTGCTGGT
>DATDLP010000317.1:0-27605 GCA_036519255.1 Croceibacterium sp. | reverse complement strand
CTGCTCGTCAGCCGCGATCGCCAGCAGCGAGCCCGGGGCATCGGCTGCCGCGAGCACTGCGGCGCGCAAATCGCGCGCCTGCTGCGACTGGAACGCCACGAACTCCGCCCGCGTCATCGTCGTCGCCGAGGCGACCACGTGGAAGCGGTAGGGAATGAACGGAATCTCGTCCTTGCTCGGGACCGCCGTGTTCTGGTTGTACAGCCCGACGAAGTCGAGCTTATCGAGCGTGTTCTTGGCCCCCGGCAATTGCTCGTCGACGGTTTCCTTGACCGCTTCCCACCACTCCTCGAGGTTGCCTTCGCCCTCCGCCAGCAGCTCGTCGTGCTGCGGGAAGGCCCGCGCCATCTGCGTGCGGAACGAATCGAACGCGCGGTCGGCCATTTCCTTGAGGCCGGGGTAGGTGGCGACGTTGAAGCTGAAGCCGGCGAAGCCGTTCGCCGGATGATCGTACAGGAAGCCCGAGGTCAGCAGCTGGCCACCCACGTTGGTGATCGATTCGAGGTTGATCCACGGAACCGAGACGTTCGGGCCGCCCGCTGCGCCCTCGGGGGTGCCACGCACGTTGGTGTAGAAATCGAGGAATGGCAGGCCGAAGACGTACTGGTTGTAGTTCATCTCCGGCACGCCGACCTGGAAGTAGGTGTAGGGCGCGTCGAGGTTCGACAGGTTCTGCAGTGCCACCGAGTACGTCGCCTGGTCACCGGCGAGGATCACCCGCGGACCGCCGACGCCGATCGTCACCTCGGGCTCGATCCCGCGCTCGATCAGGAAGCGGTAGGGCTCGACCGTTTCCGAGCCGTCGGGGTTGATGACCTTGAGGTCGTACAGCCCGTGCGGCGCGCCGGTGAAGTCGAAGGTGGCGATGATCGTCGCCGAATCGACCACCTTCCACGCCACGGGCTCGAACTCGGCGATTCCCGGGCGGCTGAGCTTGAGCACCGCGCTCTCGTTGAACTGCGCGCCCTTGATCGTGGCGGTGACGAAGCGGCTGTCGCCGCCGGTGTCGGTGTCGATGTCGGTGATGACCAGCGGCAGCAGGTCGGCTGTCAGCGTGACCGTGCTGCCCTCGGCGGGGCCGCTGTAGCCGCGCACGAGCACGTAGTAGACCCCGGGCTCGGTGTCGGGGACGATCGCGGTCAGCTCCTGCGACAGCGGGCCGGTGTAGGTCGCGTCGAACAGCGCCGAGGTCGGCACCGCGTCGTGGCGCAGGAACACCTCGTTGATGCTCGTGTCGTTGTCCGCGCCGACGCGGAAGCGCAGCGTCTGGTCGGCCGGGACCTCGATCCGGTAGAGCCGTTCCTGTCCCGGCAGCAGGTCGACGCTGAGCGGGATACCGAGCGTGAGCTCATCGACAGCGATCGAGATCGCATCGGGTGAGGCGGTCGTATTGTTGGCCTCGCCGATGTCCTCGTGCAGCTGGTTGCGCACGTCGGTGCGCACGATCACGCGGTAGTTGCCCGCGGCGGCGCCGGGCAGCGTCGAATCGAGCGTCAGGGTGTAGCTTTGGCCTTGCGTCAGCGTGCCCGAGAAGTCGCCGCGGCCAAGCAGCTTGTCGCCGATGTCCCAGGTCGCGTCGGCCGAGAGATAGACCGCATCGGTCCAGCTGCCGCTGGCCGTGACGCCGCTGGTGTTTTCGACCGTCCAGCTGATCCGCACCGGATCGCCGGCTTCGAGGTTGTCAGGGACGACGATGTCCGTGACCTGGATGTCGGTCGGCGGCGGCAGATCGACGATCAGCGGATCTTCGGTGCCGCGCGCGTTGTTGCGCTCATTGGCCTCGAACAACGCGCCGGTGCTGTCGTAGCGTGCCGGATCGGTGATCACGAACACGTAGTAGGCTTCGGTGCCGAGGTTGGTCGGCAGCGTGAACTCCGCCGAGATGTCGTAGCTACCGCCCGCCACGAGCGCGCCGTCGTGGCGAATGCTGCCGAGGAAGCGGTCCGAGGTGAGGTCGAGGTAGGGATCGCGCGAGATGTAGACCAGGTCGTCCCACCGCGTCTGCAGCGCCGGGGTGGCGCCGCCGCTGTTGGTCACCGTGTACTCGACAGTGAACTTCTGCCCGCGCACCACGCGCTCGGGCACCTCGAGCGCCGTCACCTGGAGGTCCGGGGGGGTGTACGCGGTCAGCGTGACCGCTTCGGATGTCGTGTTGTTGCCCTCGCCCTGGAACTCGCGCACCGCGCCGGCCGCGTTGCCGCGCACGCCCTTGAGCCGCGGCGACAAGGTGCCGGCGGCGTAGCCGGATTCGCCAAGCCCGGAGTCGGCCATCGCGATGACGTGGAACTGCCCTTCGAGTTCGAACGGCAATGTCACCGTGACGGTGGCGTAGTAGAACTCGCCCGGCGCGAGCACACCGCTGTGCGCTGCCTCGGCCTTGACGATCACCCCCGGAGAGGCCTCGCGCGACATCAGCCAGTCGCCTTCGTCGAGCGAGGAATCGAGCGAGAGGTAGAGCCGGTCGACCCAAGCGTTCTCGCGCGTCGCACGATTGCCGACGTTCTGCACCTTGAAGGTGACCTCGATCGTGCTGCCCGCCGCCATCGTGTCGGGCAGCGTCAGCTCGGTCACCTGCAGATCTGGCTCGCGGTACTCGACCGGGAATTGCGCCTGACCGGAATTGCCTTGCGGCAGCTCGTAGGCGGCCCGGGCGAACGTGCCGTCGCGCAGCCCGTTGTTGCTACCCTCCGACACGAGCGGCACCGGCGCGTCGGTGTTGGTGAAGACGTAGACGTAGTATTCGCCCTCGACCCCGGGCGGCAGTGCGAATTCGGCGGTGCGGGTGTAGCTCTCGCCGGTGCCGAGCGGCCCGTTGGGCTGGATCACGGTGGCGACGTGGCTCGCGCGGCTGCGGATGAATGTCGGATCCTTCGAGATCCACACTTCGTCCTTCCAGTACTGCGTGCCTTCCCAGACCCGCGCACCCTTGTTCTCGACCGTGTAGGTGACCGAGGTCAGCTCGCCCGAATAGGCGGGTGTGCCCGGCGCCTTCGGGACCACGCTGGTCACCTGCAGGTCGGCCGGGGTGTTGGTTACAGAGGTCGCTGCGAAAGCCTGGTTGTCGAGCGGGTTGGTGTCGCCCCCCATCGACGAGCGGACGATGACGTAGAGCCCGGCCGCAGCCGGGTTGAAGTCGAAGGTCGCGCTGTTGGTGTAGCTCTGGCCCGGATCGAGCGCCTTGAGATTGGCGAACGAGCCGAGGTTGAAGGTCCTGGTTGCGTTCTCGAGCAGCGGCGCGTCGGCCAGGATGACCGTATCGCTCCACTTGTCCGAGGTCACGTCGCCGCTCGCCTCGACCGTCCAGCTGACCGTGAACGGCTCGCCGATCGCTCCTGTCGGCGGTGCGATCACGTCCCTGACCGCGATGTTGCGCGCGGTCGACTGCGGCGGCGTGCCGACGATCGCGATCTCGCGCGCGCGGTAGTTGCTCCCGTTGATCTCGTTCGGATCCTGGGGATTGACGTTGGTTGCGAGCGAGTCCTCGAGCAACGTGCCGTAAGGGTCGACCCACGGCATGATGTAGTAGGTGCCCGAGGCGAGCCCCGTGGGCAGCGTAAGCGTCAGCTCGCGATCGTAGCCCTTGCCGACCTCGAGCACGCCGCCGTTGTACTGCAGCGTGCTCAGCAGCACGTCGCCCTGACCGGGATGCGGACGGTTCTTGTCGCGGGTCAGCCAGATCTGCTCGGCCCACTGGCCGCGATCGGTGTCGCCCGCGCCGCGGTTTGTTACCGTGTAGCGCACCGAAACGGTGTCGCCCTCGAACGCCTGCGCGGCGGTCACGACGTTGTCGACCACCATGTCGGCGAACGGAATCGGATCGACGTAGAGCTCCTGCGCGGTGACGTTGCTTTGCAGCGTGTCGTTGGGCCACTCGTCGATCGCCCCGCCGGAATCGGTCCGCACCAGCACGTAGACCGTGCCGCGGAAGCGCTTGGGAATGGTGAAGGTGTTCGATTCGGTGTTGTATTCCTTGAGCGAGTCGAGCGCGGAAGCGTTCAGGTGGCTCGAGACGAGGATGTCGTCGCTGGTGATCTTGTCGTCGAGCGAGAGCCAGACCTGGTCGGTCCAGGTGCCGTTCGCCGCGACGAGACCCTGGTTGACCACGGTGAACTCGACCGAGGCGGTGGCGCCAGCGCTGACCCGATCGGGCACGGTAATGCTGCTGACCTGCAGGTCGGGGCGCGGCTTGACCGCGACGAGGATCGTGCGGTCGTCGACCAGCCGGTTGTTGGCTTCGGCGTTGTGCTCGTAGACTGCGTCGGCCGCGTCGGTCACCACGACGATCTCGAACGCATCGCTGGTCTTGTCCGGCAGGCGCATCTCCTCGCGCCGCGAGTAGTTCGTCCCGGCCTGCAGCGGGCCGGTGTACGAATACGTGCCGATCAGCGTGCCCGCCCCGGTCTCGCCGGCCTTGCGCAAGTAGACGCGGTCGACCCAGGAGCCGGTGGCGTCGGCCAGGCCCTGGTTGGCCACGGTCCACTCGACGTCGATTACCGAGCCTTCCTCGCCGTTGGTCGGGGCGGTGATCGAGGTGACCCGGAGGTCGGGCGAGGGCGCGAGCGTAACGGTGATCGCGTCCGACGTGCCGGTATTGTTGCCGGTGAACACGAACTCGTACGGGCTCGAGCGCGGATTGCTCGAGCCGGGCACCGCGACCACCACGCGGTACTGGCCGCTGATGCCCTCGGGCAGCGCGAAGGTGGCCGTGCGCCGGTAGGTGTCGTTCGGCGCGAGGAAGCCGAGGTGGTTGAGCTGGCCGAGCGTGACGCGGCCGGTGCCGTCGGTCTTCTCGAGGTACACCGTGTCGACCCAGTCGGCGGTGTTTGTCAGGCCCGGACCCTGGTTGCCCACTTCCCATTCGACCGTGATCTGCCCGCCCGACAGCGCGCTGGCCGAAGCGACGACGTCCTCGAGGTAGAGATCGGCCCACAGCGTCGGCGAGACGTCGAAGTTGCCCGCGAGGAACCCGCGGTTGGCGTCGGCGCCGTTCTCGAACACCTGGTCGCTCGCATCGGTGCGGACGAACAGCGTGTAGCGGCCGTAGAACCCGGCGGGCAGGATCAGGTTGGCGCTCGCCTGGTAGCTTTCGCCGACCCCGAGCGCGCCCGCATGCGCGATCTCGCCGAGCACCACGTCGTCGCCATTGCCGTAGACCCCGTCGGCCGAGACCACGATCCGGTCGACCCAGCTCGAGGTGAAGCCCGCGCCCGTGCCGAGGTTGGTCACGGTCCAGCCGACCGTGACGCGCGCGGGATCCTCGACCGTCAGCGCGGGCGCGGTGACGTCGCTGACCTCGAGGTCGGCATACGGCGCGAGCCCGACCTGCAGGTCGGAAGTCGCGGTGTTGTTGGCCTCGCCCGCACTGGTCTCGACGACCTCGCCGCCGCTGTCGCTGCGGACGATGAGCTTGTAGGCGCCCTGCGCCCCGATCGGCAGGGTTACCGAGAGCACGCCTTCGTAGACTTCGCCCGCCGCCAGAGGTCCTGGAGCGACGAGGTCGCCGAGCTTGATGTCGCCCGTGCCGACGGTGTCGTCGAGCGACAGCCACACGGTGTCGGTCCAGCCGCCGAGCGTCGGGCCGGTGCCGCCGTTGCGCACCTTCCAGCGCACCTCGAGCTCGCTGTTCGACAGCACCGTCGCGCCGCCGTCGTGCGCGACCTCATCGGGCACCAGGTCCGGGTGCGCGAGCACGAGCTCGAGGCTCGCGCGGTCGTTGTCGTTCTCGATTCCGCCTTCGAACACCTGCCCGTTGACGTCGGCGCGGACCATCACGTGATAGCCGTCGTCGCCGAGGTTGGTGGGCAGCGTGACCTCGCGCGTCACCTCGTAGCTCGCGCCGGGCGCGAGGTCGAAGCTGCGCACGACGGTGGCCAGCGTGGTGGCGCCGCTGACCGTGGTGTCGTCGTCGATGTAGATCCGGTCGCTCCACGGGGCCGAGGCGGGCAGCGTGCCTGTGTTGCGGATCACATAGGTCACCGCGACCGTCTGCCCGGGGACCGCGCCGTCGGGCACGGTGACGCTCTCGACCACCAGGTTGGCGGCGGCGGCGGATGCGAAGGTGATCGGCGCCGAAGCTCTGGTGTTGTCGGATTCGAGCAGGTTCTCGAACACCGTCTGTCCGGAGTCGGTGACCAGGATCAGGCGGTACTGACCCGAGCGGCCATCCTGCACGCTGACCGGCACCGAGACCGAATAGGTGCCGTCGATCGCCACCGCCGTGCTGCGCATAACTTCGGCCAGCACGAGGTCGTCGGCGCTCGCGGTATCGTCGGCCGAGAGCACGATCCGGTCGACATGCCCGCCCGGCGCGACCGCATCGCCGGCATTGCGCACGCGCCACGAGACGGTGAAGGTCTCGCCGCCTGAGACGGTTCCGCTCGGTCCGAACACCGCATCGGCGACCAGGTTCGGCGCCTTGCTGGTGATCGTGATGGCCGATCCGGTGCTGGTATTGTCGGCACGGGTGTCGGGCTCGACCAGCGCCTGGCCGGCGTCGGCCACGACGAACAGCCGGTATTGCCCGCCGATGTCGCCGGGGAGCACCACCTGGCTCGAAGCCGTGTATTTCCCGCCCGCGGCGAGCACCATCGAACGTGCCACGTTGGCAAGGACCAGGTCGTCGCCGTTGCCGACCACCGCGTCGCTGCTCAGCACCACCCGGTCGACCCAGCCGCCGGCCACGTCCGCCGCGACCCCGCCGGTGTTGCTTACTTCCCAGCTCACGGTGATCGTGCCGCCGCCCATCGCCGCCGCCGGCGCGGTGACGATCACTGCGGCAAGGTCGGGATAGAGGCTCTCGGTAACCTCGGCCTCGACTGAGGCTGTGTTGTTGCCTTCAGCGTTATATCCCGTGGCAACCTCGCGCACGGTCGCCCCGCCGCCGCCCGCGGCGCGGTCGGTGAACACCGTCACGCGCATGCGCCCGACCGAGCGGTCGCCCTCGGGCAGCGCAAAGGCGAACGTTTTCTGCCGCGTCACCCCGGCGGACAGCGCGGTGAGCGAGGCGACCGTGGTGTCGAGCAGCACCTCGCCGGTGTCGAGGTTCTGCACGTGGACCCGATCGGTCCATCCGGCGAGCGTGTCGGCATTGCCGAGGTTGCTCTCGTTCCAGGTCAGCGTGATCGTGTCGCCGGCCGACGGGGCGCTCTGGGCGATCGCAAGGTTGGCGAGCGTCAGGTCGGGCGCCGAGACCGCGGTCGCGACGCTGGCGTTGTTGGTCTCGCCGGTCGCCCCGGCGTTGGCTTCGGCCACCTCGTCGAGGATGTCGGTGGTGACCGTGAACTCGAAGCTGCCATGCGCGGCGAGGCCCGCGGGCCAGGTGAACTGATAGGTGCCGGTGCGGCTCGCACCCGCGGCGAGCGGTTCTTCGGCAGCGACGGTCGCGACGACGAGGTTCTGGTTGCCGCTGGCGTTGCGGATCTGGATCCGTTCGCTGAACCCGCCGGCGATGTCCTGGTTGCCTTCGTTGGTCGTGGTCCAGGTGAATGTGACCACATCGCCGGGCTTCCAGCCCGAGGCAGGCTGGGCGACGATGTCGGTCACCACGAGATCGGCAAACGGCGCGAGTGCCGAAGTGATCTCGACGCTCGCGGCGTTGTTGGCCTCGGCGGTGCCGCCCGGGTTCTGCTCGGTGACTGCGTTGGTCACGTCGAGCGCGAGCGAGAAGCCGATCCGACCGACGCCGTCGTTGCCCGCGGGCAGCGTGAAGCTGGTCTGCCGCACGCGCTCGGCACCCGGCGCGAGCGTGCCGCCAGTGTCGTCGATCAGCAGGTTGCCGATCACCTCGTTGGTATCGAGGTTGCGCACGATCACGCGGTCGGACCACGCGCCGGTGGCCGGCTCGGTGCCGGTGTTGCGGGTCTTCCAGCTGAAGGTGACCGTGCTGCCCGAATGGATCGTTCCCGTGGCCGAAACCGCGAGCTCGGCCGCGACGAGGTCGGGCGCGCTGGCCGCGGGATCGATGATCACCGGCTCGCTGTCCGGGTTCTCGAACACGTTGAAGCCGTAAGTGCCGACTCCGCCCTCGTCGTAGATCCTGCCCTCGAGCAGCAGCGTGTAAGTGCCGGCAATCGGCGCGACGAAGCCGTCGAAGTCGTCGAAGTTCTGCCAGAACAGCTGGCGCCCGTTCGGCCCGATCAGCCGCCAGGTCGCGCTCGTCCCCGCGAGCGACTGGCGATCGAAGAAGAACTCCTCGCCCGCGGCGGCGTCGAACCGGAAGACCTCGGTCTCCGAACCCGGGCTCAGCGTGCCGCTGACCGGGATGCCCGGCGTGATCGCACGGCCGTCGGCCAGATCGAGCACGCGCACCGCAAAGTTCCGACCGGCAATTGTCTGGTTGTTGACCACCAGCGTGTAATCGCCCGCGGGCAGCCGGTAGACCGGGTTGCCCGAGAAGTCGTGCGCGTCGCTGCTGCGGAAGTTGCGCGCGTTGATGTCGCCGAATGGCCCGGTCAGCGTCCACACCAACTCGCCATCGTTGCTGATCGGATCGACAAAGATCAGCGTCTCGGCGTCGAGCGTGAAGGTGAGCCTGGCGTCCTGCCGCGGCAAGTCGAGTGTGCCGGCATAAGTCTCGCCGAGCGTGAGCGCGGCGACCTTGTCCACTACCTTGGTGACCTGGAACTGGTAGTCGAGCGTACCGCTGCCGCCGTCGATCCGGCCTTCGAACAGCAGCGTGTAGGTCCCGTCGAGCGCGAGCGTGACCGGGAACCTGTCGCTGTCGAAGTTGCCCGTGAACACCAGCTTGCCTTGCGGATCGAGCAGGCGCCACTCGCCGTTACCGGTGTTGCTCTGCGCGTCGAAGAACAGCCGCTCGCCCGTCGCGCCGGTGAACCGGTACATCTGTGTGCCGGTCGCCGGATTGAGCTGCCCGCTGGTCACCGTGTTGAGCGTCAGCGGCGTTGCGGCGGCCATGTCGAACAGGCGGAACGCGTAATCGCCCGTGATGTCGCCGCCAGCGTCGACCGTCAGGACGTAGTCTCCGGCCTTGGCGAAGATCGTCGTCGCATCGTTGCGCCAGGTCGAATCCGCGCGCTGGAAGCTGCGCGAGTCGATCGTTCCGGTCGGCCCGGTCAGCGTCCAGCCGATCGAATTGTTGTCGGTCAGGCTGTCGAACACCAGCCGCGCGTCGGTCGCCAGCGAGAAGGTGTAGCGCGGCCGATCGCCCGGCTTGGCGATCGCTCCGGCGGTCGTCGCGCCGAGCGTGAGCGCCTGGGTCGGCTCCTGCATCGCGTGGATCGCGAATTCGAGCGTCTGCGGCGCGCCGCTGCCGATGCGGCCCTCGACGGTCAGGTAATAGGTTCCGGTCAACGGCAGGACCGGCGCCTCGAGATCGTTGATGAAGCGGTTCGGACCGAACACCACATTGCCCGATGGATCGATCAGGCGGCCATACGGCTCGGTCGAGCCGCTGACATTGTCGAAGTAGAGCTTCTGCCCCGCGGTGGCATCGAACTTGTAGACCGCCGTGCGGCTGCCGGGGGTCAGAGTCACCGACTGGCTGGTGCCGAGCGTGTATGCGCCCGCCTCGGACAGCGGCACGAGGCGGAAGGCATAGCTGCCGGTGTTCGCGCCGCTGGCCGAGATCAGCACTTCGTACGTGCCCGGATCGAGCAACATGACGGGGTTGGGATCGTACTCGGCGGAATCGGTCTGCGTGAAACGGCGCGCGCCGCCGGTCTGGGTCGGACCGTTGATCTGCCAGAACAGATTGCCGTTGTTGGTCTGCGCGTCGAACATCACCGGCGTCGGCTCGGTGACTGTGAAGCTGTAGCGATAGACCCCGCCCGCGCGTGCGACCGAGCCGTTGACGACCGCGCCAAGCGTGAGCGACGGCGTGGGTGCCGCCGCCGGGGTCATCGTCACCGCGACGTTGTCGAGCTCCTGCTCGCCGATCGCGCTGCCCTGGTACGCCGAGAGCATCGCCCGATGGGTCTCGAGCTCGAGGTTGCCGACGAAGTACTTGTCGACCGCGGTGATCGTCGCGCCGCCCGGGGCGGTGAGCAGCACGCTGACCAGCACGCCGCCGTCGGTGCGCTCGACCAGCATCCGCGCGTGGTTCCAGTCGCCGCTCGCGAGCGTCAGGCCGGCAACGCTGAAGTCGGCCAGCTTCGCGCCGTTGTAGTGCAGCTGGACGTGGTTGGCGTCGGGATCGCTGCTGCCGCCGTCGTTCGGATCGATGTGCAGCGCGAGGACGCCGGCTGCATCGGGCGCGGTGTCGAACGCCGGCCCCGGCCCACCCTGGCCGTATTGCGAGACCGGCAGCAGCGCGAGCGTGATACCCTCGGGATCGGTCGTCTGCCCCGCGCGGCGGGCGATGCGGAAGTCGAAGTCGACCGCGATCGAATCCTGCCGCCCGCTGCCGGTGGCCGAGAAGGCCACGTCGTTGCGCACGTTGTTGGCCAGCGAATCGGTCAGGCGCAGGAACGCGCCGGTCGGCCCGGGCGCGATGACTTGCGCCGCCGGGCCGCGCCGGTTGATCAGCACGTAGGGAATGCCGCCGCCGTCCCAGTCCTGCTCGGTCTGGCCGTTGCCCGCCGGCTGCACGGGCACGTCGAAGGTGAAGGCGTATGGCGCGTCGGCGGTGTTGCTGTTCCGGCCTTCGAGCAGCAGCGTGTACGTGCCGGCGAGCGCCGCGGTCAGCAGGCCGGTGTCCTCGACCGTGGTCTGCCCATAGACTTGCTGGCCGAGCGGATCGATCAGCCGCCAGCGGTTGTTGCCCGAGACGCCTTGCGTAGAATCGAACGCGAACCGCATGCCCTGCGTCGCGGTGAAGCGGTACACGTCGGTCTCGCGGCCCTGCTGCGAAAACGTACCGTTATAGTTGCCGCCGGGGACCATTTCGGTCGCGGCGGCGAGATCGAGCAGGCGGAACGCGTAGCTGCCGGTAAACTGCCCCGCCCCGTCAAGCGTCAGCGTGTAGGCGCCGGGCGGCAGGTCGAACACCGGGTTCGCCGAAATGTCGATCCCGTCCGCAACCGACAGCGCCCGGTTGGCGACGACCACGCCGTTGGGGCCCCTGAGCGTGAAATTGACCTGCGGGAGGTCATTGAAGGTATCGAAATAGAGCTTCGAGGGGTTGGCCAGCGTGAAGGTGTAGGCGTCGCTTTCGCCCACTTGCCCGACCGAGGCATCGACCCGCGCGCCGAGCGTGAGCGGGGCGGTTTGCAGCGTCTGCGGCGCGATTTGGAAGCTGTAGGTCGCGCGCGAGTTCTGCGAGACGCGTCCCTCGACGAGCAGTGTATAGGTACCGGTGGAGGGGAGCTCGATCCCGTCGAGGTCGCTGAACCCGCTCGAGCCGACCACATCGTTGCCGGCTGGATCGACCAGGCGCCACCAGACTTCGTTCTGGACCGCAAGCGCGTCGAAGATGAACTTCTCGCCAGCATTTCCGGCGAATTTGTACGCCGCCGTGGCGTTCGAGGGCGTTAGCTCGCCGGTCACCACGGTGGCCATCGGCAGCACCGCAGCGGTTGCGAGATCGGTCAGCCGGAAGTTGTAGAACCCGGTGGTGTCGCCGGCGCCGTCGATCGTCAGCGTGTACGCGCCGGGATCGAGCCGCAGCGTCGGATTGCCGATGTCACGCGAGTCCGACAGGTCGATCCGGCGATTGGTGACGACGTCCCCGTTGGGGCCGGTCAGCGTCCAGACCATGCCCTCGTTGTCGGTCAGGCTGTCGAACAGCGCGAGGACCGGTGCCCCCAGCGTGAACGTGTAGCTGCGCGTCTGGCCGGGCGCGGTCAGCGCGCCGCTGACGCCGTTGGGATTGAGCGAGCGCAGCAGCGCTCCGCCCGACAGCGCAGTACTCTCGAAGTCGAGCGCATAGGACAGTCCCGCAGTCCCCGGCAGCGCCGGCGCGACCATCCCCGCGGCAATGTCCGCAGCAGAGCGCGCGACGGTCCACAGGCGGATCGAGTCGATCGCCCCTTCGATCATGCCGACGTGATCGGCGGTCTCGGTATTGTGGCCGATCCCGAGCGGCTCGGTGGTCTGGACTGCGTTGTTGCCGCGAATGGTCCGCGTGGCCTGCTCGGCCCCGTTGACGTAGATCTTGGCCGTCTGGCCGTCGCGGTCCGAGACCAGCGCCACGTGCATCCACTCGCCGGTACGGAACACGCCGTTGGCGGTCTGCAGGCTCTCGTTGCCCGCAGCATCTCCCACGGCTGCGCTGACCGCACCCGAGCTGTTGACCGCCAGCACGAAGGGCACGGGCCCGAGCTGGTTGTTGCCCTTGTCCGCAAGGATGGTCCAGGTGTCGGTGTGGCGGTCGAGCCGGTACCAGCCTTCGTAGGTCAGGTTGCGCGCCGGCGAGATCGCCGCGCCGTTCGGCACTTCGACGTAGTCGACCCCGCGCAGCGTCAGCGCGTTGCCGCTCTTGCCCGGCTCGACCTTCGGCGCGTCGGGATTGGGGCCGTCGAGCGTGATCGCGACCGGCACCGTCGCGCCGACCGAATAGACCGCCATGCGGTAATCGGTCGGCCATTCGCGCCATACCCGGCCTTCGATCAGCAGCGTGTAGGTACCGCCGGCCGCCAGCACGCCGGTATCGATGTCGCCCATGTTGGTCGGGCCGATGATCTGCCGGCCGAACGGATCGATCAGACGGATCGTGGTCCGGTCGGCGCCCGACGAAAGCGACTTGACGTCGATGAACAGCCGCTCGCCCGGTGCGACCGCGAGCTTGTAAGCGTGCGTATCGCCCGAGCCGGTGATGCGTCGGTCGATCACCGTGTCCTTGGCCAGCGTTTCGGCCGCACCGAGATCGATCAGGCGGAAGGCGAAGTTGCCGGTGTTCGCGCCGTTGCCGTCGACCGTGACCGTGTACTGGCCAGGTTCGACGTAGAACGCCTGGTTTCCGTTACCTGCCTCGTAGCTGTCGCCATTGCGCAGGTTGCGCCCGTACGAGAAGTCGTCGGGGCCCGTCACCGTGACCGACAGGCGGTCGTTGTCATGCAGCGAATCGAACGCGAGCAGCGTTCGCGAGGCCACGCTGAAGGTGTAGTTGCGCTGCTCGCCCGGCAGCGTCAGCCGGCCCTGCACCACGCCGTCGAGCGCGGTGAAATCGCTGCGTACCTGTATCTGGCTGCCGCTCACCGCCTCGAGCGTGCGGCGGTCGGACGAAAGATTATCGAAGCCGAGCCGCGCGACGAGACCGGCGGCGCTGCTCGGTGACCCGGCATTCATCTCGGCCTGGATCTGCGCCTCGGTTCGCGCGCCGTTCCAGATCCGCACCTCGTCGATCGCGCCTTCGAACCGGCGATAGCTCTCATCGAACTCGGTGGTGCTGCCGATGTAGACCGGGGTATCCGGCGAACCGTTGTGCAGCGCCGTGCTCACGGCGCGCGAGGCGGCCTGCACACCGTTGACGAAGATCTTCATCTCGCCGGTGCTGCGGCTGATCACCGCCGCGACATGCGACCACTGACCGAACGGAATCGTGCCGACCGCAGTCTCGAGCGCGTCGTTCGAGCCGCCGCGGAAGCTCGAGAGATGGATGAAGCCGTTCGCGTTGAGCCAGACGCTGTAACCGCGCGCATTGCTGCCGTTCGGACCGGTGTCGTTGGCCTTGTACACCAGCGGGACCCAAGAGTCGGTCGTACGCTCGGGATTGACCCAGAATTCGACCGTCAGGTCCTGCCGCAGGTCGAGCGCGGGATCGTCGAGCCGCACTTCCTCGTGCGCGGTCATCCTCAACGCATTGCCGGCCTTGCCGGTGGTCAGCGAGGGGCCGCCGACCACGCCGTCGAGCTGCATCGCCTGGACCGACGGCGCGGTGTCGTAGACCGCGAAGCTGTAGGGCCGCGAGGCGGCACCGTCCCAGGTCCGCCCTTCGACGAACACGGTGTAGGTGCCGCTCTTCTCGGCGACGAACTCGTAGTCGTCGAAATTGCGCGCCCCGGTGATCTGGCGGCCATCGGGATCGATGAAGCGTGTGCCGGCGTTCGCCACGCTCTGCAGCGCGCGGAAGTAGTACCGCTGACCGGCGACGGCGGTGAAGCGGTACATGTCGGTCTCGGTGGCCGGTGCGAGATCGCTGCTGACCGTCTGCCGCAAGGTCAGCGGTGTCGCCGCGGCGAGGTCGAGCAGCCGGAACGATGCGGTACCGGTGGTGAAGCCGCTTCCGGATACCGTGAAGCTGTAGGTGCCCGGGGCGAGCTTGATGACCCGCTCGCCGCCGTCCTCCTGCGCGTCGGTATAGTAGAAGCTGTCGGCGGCGATCGTCTCCCAGGGCGTCGCGAGCGTCCAGTTGAGGTTCCCGTCGGGCGTGTTCGAATCGACGTAGATCGATCTGGGCTCGGTGAGCGTGAACTCGAAGCGCTGCTGCTCGGTCGGCCGGGCTATCGCAGCGCTATATGTCGTGCCGATCGCCAGCGGCACGGGGGCCGGAGTGGCGGGGCGGTAGAGCGCGAAGCGATAGGGCCGGGTCGCCGCGGTATCCCACACACGGCCTTCGATCAGCAGGTAGTAGGTCCCGGCGAGCTCGGTGACGAACGATCGGTCGCTGAACCCGATCGCGCTGGTCACGTCACGACCGAACGGATCGACCAGCCGGAACGAAGCGTTGGGGGGACTTTGCCGGTCGTCGAACACGAAGCGCTCGCCGGCGCTCGCGGTGAAGCTGTAGACGTGGGTCTCCTTGGCCGGGTCGAGTACGGCCGCAGTCTCGGTGCCGTCCGCCGCCAGCCCGACCGCGTCGGCGGCGAGATCGACCAGGCGGAAGCTGAAGTCCCCGTAGGTCGCGCCGGTGCCGTCGACCGTCAGCTCGTAGCTGCCCGCCAGCCACATCGTCGGCAGCACCGAGCGCTCGTAGCTGTCGCTCGTGCGGAACCCCCCCGAGATCGTGTCGACCGGTCCGGTCAGCGTCCACGACAGGCCCGAGTTGTCGGTCAGCGAATCGAACGCGAATGCGCCCGGCGTGGTGACCGTGAAAGTGTAGCGCTGCTGGTTGCCCGGGCGGGCCAGCGTCCCGTCGACCTGCACGTTGGGCGTCAACACGGCCGGCGGCGCGTCGTTGCGCCGGCTCAGCGTGAAGCCGTAGTCGTCGTTGCCGCCGTTGTAGGCCCGGCCTTCGACCAGCAGCGTGTAGGCGCCGGTGGCCGGCAGAACGATTTCGCGGTCGTCGAAATAGTCGTGCCCGTAGACCTGCCGGCCGAACGAATCGACCAGCCGGATCGAGGCGTCGGCACCGGTGCGTACATCGAGCGCTATCGTCTCGCCGGCAATCCCGTCGAAACGGAAGGCGTGGGTCACGTTGGCCGGGCTCAGCGTGCCCGAGACCAGCGTGTTGTCGAGCGTGACCGGCGTCGCCGCGGCGAGATCGAGCAGGCGGAACGCATAGGTCCCAGCCGTTCCGGCGAGCCGGAGCTGGTAGGTGCCCGCCAGCGGCAGGTCGATCGCGAGGTTGCCGCCGCGCTCCCACGAATCCGAATAGGCGATGTTGACCGGGCCGACCTCGGTCCCGCGCGGTCCGACGAGCGTCCAGGTCTTGCCGCCGTCCCAGGTCTGCGAATCGAAGTAGACCCGCTTCGGGCCCGTGGTGGTGAAGGTGAACAGGTCGGGCGTGGTGCCGTCCAGCGTGCCGGTGACATTCGCCCCGAGCGTCAGCGGATCGCCTTGCGAAAGATTGGGCGGGGGCGTGTTGCCGGTCTGGCTGATGCGGATGCTGTAGTCGTGCGGCGCCGCAACGTAGTAGCGCGCCTCGACCAGCACCGTGTAGGTCCCGGCCATCGCCAAGGTGAGATTGGTGGTGTTGGAGAACCCGACCTGGCTCAGGATCTGCCGCCCGGTCGGGTCGAGCACACGCAGGTACGCGTCACCCCCGCCGTTGCCGACCAGCTTGGTGATCGCGATCTCGTCGCCGGCCGCGCCGGTGAACCGGTAGACGTCGCTTTCGTTCGCCGGATCGAGCCGCCCGGCGACCTCTGCCCCGAGCGTGACCGGAATGCCCGCGGCGATGTCGCTCAGGCGGAAGACATAGTCGAGCGCCGCATCTCCAGCGCCGTCGATCCGCAGTTCGTAGGCGCCCGGCGGCAGGCTGAGCACCGGGTCGCCGCCGAAGTCCCAAGCATCCGAGTTGTTGAACCCGCGCGACGCGACCTCGGTCCCGCGCGGACCGGTCAACGTCCAGCTGAGCGAGCCGGTATTGGTCAGCGCGTCGAACAGGAGCTTGCGGTCGGTTGCGAGCGTGAACCGGTAGAGATCCTGCGATCCCGGCGCGATATGGCCGCTGGTCGGCGCCCCGATCGTCAGCGCCGCCTCGGAATCGACCACCTTGAGCAACTGGAGCGAATACGCGGCGCCAGCGAGGTTGCCCGGATGGCCTTCGATCAGCAGCGTGTAGGTGCCGTCCATCGGCAGATCGGCAAGCTCGATGTCGGCCAGCCCCACCGGCCCCGCGAGCAGCTTTCCGTCTGGACGCAGCACACGCGCGGTGAGCGCCGCCCCGCTTGCCGCGAGCCGGTCGATGAAGAAGTGATCGCCCTTGGCGGCGGTGAAGCGATAGATCTGCGTTTCTGTCGCACGGTCCGCGCGGCGCGTCGCGACCGCGGCCGTCGCCGAGACGTCCGCCACGCTCGCCCCATCGGCCTCGTCGAAACGCCAGTAGCCGACGAGCCCGCTCGGCGTGCCGACGACCGGCGCGCCGAGCGCCGCCGCGATCTGCTCGCCGGTGCGCGCTACGTTCCACAACCGGACTTCGTCGATCGATCCGCCCCACAGGTAGTCGCCGCCGGGTGCTGCTCCGATCGACAGCGGCGCGCCCGAGTGATTGATCGTTCCGGTGAACGCCTGCTCGCCCGCCAGTTCGCCGTTGATGTAGAGCCGCAGCATCGAACCGTCGTAGGTGCCGGCGACGTGGGTCCAGACGTTCTCCGGCAATGGCGCTTCGACGAAGGTGCCGGCCCAGTAGTTGACGAAGAAGCGGATATTGTTGCCGACGCGCACCAGCGCGTAGCCGTCGCCCCAGCCCGTCGAGCTGATCTTGGTGACAGCGCCTTCGTAGTGCTGATCCTGATCGGCCAGCAGCCAGGCTTCGAGGGTCAGTTGCGCGGGCTTGAGCGCAGCCTGGTCGGCGACCGTCAGATCGCCGTATCCGCCGACGTGCCAGGCGCGGTTGGTCGTTCCGGGGAGCGCGGCGTAATCGAGCGGCGCCCCCGCGTCGCGTTCGAACCCGTTGTCGACGCTCGTGTTGCCGACTGTCCCGCCGAAGGTCTCGCCGGGCGTCAGCACTGTTCCCGCGGCCGGGTCGAGCAGCCGGAATGCGTAGTTGCCGGTGAAGTCCCCGTCGCCGAACAGGTCGAGCCGATAGGAGCCCGCGACGAGATCGAGCAGCGGACTGCCCGCCGAGCCGTCCGACGCGCCCAGGCTGCGCGCGTCGACCACTTTCCCGCGCGGCCCGCTGAGGCTCCAGCGCGCGCCGGGCTCGGCGATCAGCGCATCGAACACCAGCTGCCGGTCGGTCGCCAGCGTGAACGTGTACGAGTATGTCCCGCCGGGGCCGGGCACCCGACCGAGTACCGACTGCCCGATCGTCAGCGGCGCGGTGAGGTCGACCACCTTCGCCAGCGTGAAAGCGTAGTCGAAAGCCTGGTTGTTCGAATCGCGCCCTTCGATCGCCAGCGTGTAGCTGCCGGTCCGGCCGAGCGTGAACTCCCCCGAATCGGTGAAGTTGTTGGGACCGGAGACGAACTCGCCGTCGGGGCCGACCAGCCGCCAGGTGGTGTCGCCGCTCGACAGCAGGTGCGCGTCGAAGAAGAAGCTCTCGCCCGCAGTGACGTCGAACTTGTAGAGGTCGGTTTCCTTGCCCGGATTGTTGCCCTCGATCACCTCGTCGAGCTCAAGCACGGTCGCGTCGGCGAGGTCGAGCAGGCGGAACGCGTAGGCGCCGGTCGTGTCGCCCACGCCGTCGACCGTCAGTGTGTATTCGCCGACCTGCAGGTCGAGCACGTTCGCGCCGTTGATGTCGCGGCTGTCGGAGCCGCCGAACGCGCGCGGGGACACGAGCGAACCGCCGGGCCCGGTGAGCTTCCAGTTGAGGTTGTTGCTGTCGGTCAGCGAGTCGAAATAGTACTTGCCCGCGTCGGCGATCTTGACCGTGAAGCTGTCGGTCTCTCCCGGCGTATCGATGTTGCCCGCGACGACCGGCGCATCGGCCGCGAGCAGCACGCGCGGCTCGAGCTGCTCAATGGTCAGCCGGTTGCCGAGGATCGAGGTATTTTGCAGCGCGGCCTTGCGGCGGGCCCGAAACTCGCGGCTGGCCGAAGCGGCGGCGAGGCGAAGGTCATGCAGGCTCACGGCCTGCTGCGTCCTTGTGCCCCCGGCGCGAATGCGCCGCTCCTCGCCGTCTGTGCTCCCGGTGAACCCCCCGATCCCATAGGTCCCTCGTCCGTCAATGAACCCCGCGCGCGCGAAATCCTGCTGTTAAGCAAGGCGATAAATTCTGCCGGATCGGATCAGCGAAACCGGCGATTCTTTGCGCCTCGGCGTGTTTTTGATCTCACCCCCGGGCAAGGACTTCGAACTCGCCGACCGGCGCGCCTGCGCGGCACCGGGAGATGTTGGCCTGCAGCCCCGGGCGGAGGTAGCCGACGTAGTTGCTCAGCGCCTCGCGCGCGGCCAGTTCGGCCAACAGTTTCTCGGCCTCCATCCAGTTGCTGCATGCCCCCTCGCGGCGCCCGGCCTGGCGGTAGATCCCGCCGAGCACGGCTCGCCCGAAGGCGAGGTCGCTGAGCGTGCGCGAGCGCCGGTCGGGGCCGAGCTTGGCCTGCCGTCCGGCGATGATCTGCTCCTGCAGCGCGATCGCCTCGTCGTGGCGACCGGTGTTCGAGAAGAACTGCGCCTGCGCCTCGCGCAGCCGCTCGGCGAACGTGACCAGCGAATGGTCCGCTTCCTCGAGCTTGAGCAGGTCCTCGGCAGACGTGCGCGCCTGCGCCAGCAGCACGCCGGCCCCGACGTTGTCCCCCTGCATCGCCGCCGCCGCGTACCCGTAGTACGCGTTCCAGCCGCGCCAGTAGAGCACCTGCGGATCGTTAGGAAACTTCGCTTCGACCGCGCCGAACAGCCGGTCGGCCGAGCGATAACGGCGCACCGACTCTTGCAGCGACGCCGGCGTATTCTCGTTCTGCCGCACGATCGCGCGATGCATCTCGACCAGCGCCCGGTCGAAGCCTTCCTCGTAGCCGCCGCGCTTCGTCTTCGGCCAATCGCCGATCTCGCGCTCGAGCAGGTCGGCATGCGCGGTCATGACGGCATTGTCGTGCTCGAGGTCCGCCCACGCGAGCGCCGCGACGCGCTGAGCCCGGCGCGCGTTCATCCAGCCCCACCCGCGTTCGGCCTCGGGGACCTCGGCCAGGACACGCTCGGCCTGCTCGTAGGCGGCGCGCGCTTCCTTCGGTTTGCTGTCGGCGTGGGCGAGCAGCAGCGACCGGTAGGAATCGACCATCGCAAGGCCGTTGCGCGCTTCGGCCATGCCTTGCGCCGCAAGCGGCTCGAGCATCGTCTCGGCGCGGTCGAGGTTTTCCCGCGCCTGCTGCGGCTCGCCGAAGTTCGGATGCGCGGGGACGCCCTGGATTTTCGCCAGCTTGATGAAACCCTGCGCCGTCTCGAGCTGCAGCTGCCGATCATCCGAGTGGCTCTCGGCAAGCTCCAGCAGATAGGCCTGCGCGCGGTCGGCCAGCTCGACGCGCGCGGCGGTGTTACCGATCACGCTGTCGAGCCGATCGTAGAGGTCGAACAACTGGAAGCGCGCAAGGTCGCGCAGCTGGTCGAAGCGGTGCTCGGCCGTGGCGCGCGCGCGCTGCGACCGCTCGTAAGCCCAGGCGGTGCCGCCGAGCCCGCCGACCAGCGCCAGCAGGATCGCCGCCGACGCGGCGACGAGCCGCCGCTCGCGCCTTGCGAACTTGCCGAAGCGATACCACCGCGCGGTCGAGAAGCTGTCGATCGGCCGGTCGCCGCCGAAGCAGTCGATATCCTCGATCAGCTCGCCGACGCTTGGATAGCGCACCGACGGTTCCTCGGCCGAGGCTCGCCCGACGATCGCATCGAGCTCGGCCTCGCCCGAATGCTCGACCAGCAGCGCGAGGATGCGGCCCAGCGAATAGACGTCGGTCAGCGTGTTCGAGGCTTCGCCGCGCGCGCGTTCGGGCGCGGCAAAGCCGGGGGTGAGGCTCAGCGCGGAGAAGGTCGAATGAAGCGCCTGGTCGTCTTCACTCTGCGGCCGGGCGATGCCGAAATCGATCAGCTTGGCCTGCTCGGAGGCAGTCACGAGCACGTTGCTCGGCGTGAGATCGCGATGGATGATCAGGTTCTGATGGGCGAACTCGACCGCTTGGGCGATCTGTCGGAACATCGCCAGCCGCCGCTGCAACAGCGGGCGCTCGTCGGTCAGCCATTCCCACAGGGTGCGGCCCTCGACATATTCCATGACGATGTAAGGCTGCCCGTCGTCGGTTTCGCCGCCGTCGTAGAGCCGGGCGATGTGCGGGTGGTTGAGCTGGGCGAGGATCTGCCGCTCGCGCCGGAACCGCTCGACCAGCGCCTCGACCAGCACGCCCGGTTTGATCAGCTTGATCGCTACCTGGTGGGTAAAGTCGGCCCCGTCGCGCTCGGCCAGCCACACCGCGCCCATCCCGCCGCGCCCCAACTGGCGCACCACGCGGTACCCGGGCAGCGGCGGCGGCGGTGCGTCCGGATCGTCTAGCGTGTCTCCGGCACCGCCGGTGCGCAGCCGGGCCGGCGGGTCGCGATCCGTCAGCAGCAGGTCGAGCGCGTGCTTGCGCACGTCCTCTGGCACGTCGACGCGGTTTTCGACGTAGGCGATTCGCGCGTCGGGGGGGAGATCGAGCGCCTGCTCGAGCAGCTCGAGAGCTGCCCGATGCATTTCGGCCTCGATCTCGGTCATCAGGCCTGGGCCAGCCTGTGCCGCAACCAGGCCCGCGTCGACGCCCAGCGCCGTTTCACCGTCGGCTCGGACACGCCCAGAACTTCGGCGATGTCGCCGGTCGACATCCCGCCGAAGAAGCGCATCTCGACGATCTGCGCACGCTGCGGGTCGATCGTGGCGAGATCGCCCAGCGCAGCTTCGAGCATCAGCAGGTCGATCGGCATTTCCCAGTGCGCGACCTGCGTCGTCAGCACCGTCGACACGTGGTTGCGCTTGGCCGTGCCGCGCTTGCGCGATTCGTCGATCAGGATCTGCCGCATCAGCCGCGAGACGAGCGCAAGGATGTGTGCCCGGCTCTGCAGCTCCATCACGTTGAGGCGGAAGAGCTTGAGCACCGCCTCGTTGACGAGGTCGCCGGTCGACATCGAGCAGTTGCGCTCGTACCGCAGCCGCGCGGCCGCGATCCCCCGCAACTCGCCGCCTAGCGCCGCGAACAGCGCATTGCCGGCGTGGCGATCGCCGCTCTGCCAGTCAGCAGCTAGCTTCGCATAGTCCACTAGGCGCCCTCTTTGCCCATCTCTAGCCTGCATTAACCATGTTTGCATGGCAACCGGCGGGTTGCTCCGCGCGATGACCGAGTCGCAGTGTAGGGCCAGAGCCGCGCTTGGGCGGGAGGGAATCCGGGGCGTCCCGATCGGGGACGGGATGTGGGCGGGCAGCTGCCGCGATCCGGCAAAACCCGTGTCGCCGGCCAGCTGGCCGGACCGGCAGCGCCGAACGGCGCGGGTCGGCGAGCCCCCCCGCACCAGGCTAGTTTGCCGGCGGCACCGGCGGCTGGCTCGACGGCGCGACCGTGGCATCCTGCGGCGACGTGTCGACCGTGCTGGTGCCTTGGGCGGTTGGGTCGGGATCGCGGTCGAGCTGAATCGTCAGATCGAGCACGCGCTCGTAGTTGATCGTCGGATCGTAGAGCATGTTCGCGTCGAAGTTCAGGTCGCGCGCCTCTGCCCGGCCCATCGCGGCGAGCAGCTCGAAGCCGGCGACATAGGCATCGCGCCGCGCGGTCACCAGCGTGACCTCGGCGTTGAGCAGCTCCTGCTCGGCGTTGAGGAGGTCGAGCAGCGGGCGGAAGCCCACGGTGGTTTCGGCCCGCAGCCCGGCCACCACCTTGGTGTTCGCATCGACCCCGCGTTGCGCCGACTGGATCACCCGCTCGGCCGCAGACCAGGTGGCAAAGGCCGACCGCACGTCGGCCACCACTCCGCGCTCGACGTCGAGCGTCTGCTCGATCGTCACCGAGTGCTGCGCCTGCGCCTGGCGTAGCTGCGAGCTGAGCCGCCCGCCCATGAAGATCGGCACTCGCAACTCGAGGCCGAGGAACGCGGTCGTCCCTTCCTCGCCGTTGTGCGGGCCGGTGCCCGGATCGAGCGAGCCCAGGTAGTCGTAGTAGTTGAGCCCGCCGATGCCGTTGATCCGCGGCAGGAGCCCGGCGTCGGCTGCCTCGACGTCGAAGCCCGCGGCGTGCTGCTCGGCTCGCGCCGCGAGCAGCCCGGGATTGTCCTCGAGTGCGATCGCCACGGCTTCCTGCGGCGTGGCGGGCATCATCGGCAGCGGCGGCGGCGACGAGAGGCGCCCCGGCGCGTGCCCGACCAGCCGGATATAGGCCTCGCGGCTCGCGACCAGCTTGGCCTGCGCGGTTTCCACCTGGCTGTCCGCCAGCGCCACCCGCGCCTCGGCCTGCGCGACGTCGGTCGGACCGCGGTTGCCGGCGCGCTGGCGCTCCGAGGTCTCGCGCAGGGTGTAGCGCATGACCTCGGCGTTGCGCTGGTTGAGCTGCACCACCGCTTCGTCGCGCAGCACGTCCATGAACGCGCCGGCCACCGCGGTGAACAGCTCCGCCTCGGTGCCGCGCAGCCCCATCCGGCTGGCCTCGACGCGCGATTCCGCCGCCGAGACGCTGTTCTTCACCGCGCCGAACGTCAGGATCGGCACGGTGGCATTGAGCCCGCCGACCACCTGCCGGTCCGGGTCGGACACGAACAGGCCCGGCGGCGGATCACCCTGCAGCACGTTCTCCTGATAGGTCGCGGTGCCCTCGAGGGTCGGCAGTCCGGCCGAACGGGCGAGCAGCACGTCCTCGTCGGCGACGCGCACGCTGGCGCGCTGCGCGGTCATCGTCGGATTGTTGCGGTAGGCCGACTCGAGCGCCTCGTTGAGCGTTTCCGCCGGCGCCGCCTGCGGCAACAGCAGGAGGGCGGCACAGCCGGCGAGCAACGAGGACTTGCGGATCATGCGTTCACGCTCCTGATTGAAACAGTGTCGATGATGGAAGGCGCGGTCAGCTGTCGCGCGCCGCAGGCTTGAACTCGATGCGGCAGCGCAAACCGGCGGGCAGCTTGTAACCCGGGTTGGGCAGCTCGAGCCGCATGCCGAACGTGCCGCTGGCAGCGTCGAACACCCGGTCGATGATCTTGACCCGCGCGACGTAGCGCCCGCCGACCGGCTCTTCGGGCACGATCGTGATCTCGTCGCCGAGCTTGACCGAATCGAGCTGCGCGATCGGAGCGAACACCTCGACGAACAGCGGATCGACCTGAGCGATCGTCAGAATGTGCGAGGCGTCGGGCCCGCGGTACTCGCCGGGCGACATCGCCCGCTCGACCACGATCCCCGAAACCGGGCTGCGCACGGTCTTCTCGGCCATGATCCGCTGCGTCTGGACGTATTCGAGCCGGGCGACCCGCTGATCCTCGGCGGCCGCGCGGCGTTCCTCCGAGGCGGCGCGGGCGTTGGACTGGGCTTCCTCGACTGCATCGCGCGCGATGTACTGGCTGATCTCCTCGCTGCGCCTGCGCACTGCGTCGAGATAAGCTGCGCGGCTCTCGGCGGCGTTGACCGCGTGGACATTGTCGGCCCGCGCCCTCGCCGCGGCGGCGCCGGCCTGGTCGACGTCGGCGCGCAGCTGCGCCACCACCTGCCCGCGGCCGACGCTGTCGCCGCGCTCGACGTAGACCGCCTGGATCACCCCCTCGACACCGCTGTTGACCCGCACGACCTGGCTCGGTTCGATCAGGCAATCGGTCGGGCGCGCGCTGTCGAGCCCGGGCGGGGCAACCGCGGTGGATGGAGTGTCGCGCAGCGAGTTCGCTGCGATCCGGTCGGCCTGGGCGGTCCGCACCGTCGCGGCGCGGGCCTGGCTCTTCCCGTCGTCGCTGCCGCCCCCGAACACGAGAAACAGCCCGGCCGCCACGGCCAGCCCGCCCCCGCCCAGTACCAGCGCGCGTTTCCGATCCATCGCCGCAACCCCCAAGTTCGACGCCCCGCAAGGAAAGCGCCCCCTGCTTGCCGCCCGGGCGCCCGCGACCCCCGCGGGTGCCTGCAACTAATGGCGCGGAAATATCGCACACCGGATCACATCGATTTCGCAATCGCTTTCCAACGCAATCCTCAAGCCCGCTTGCCACGCTCGCGACGATGGCGCACCTATCGCGTGCCGACGGAATCGCGTTCACGAGGAGGGCAGCGGATGCGGGGATTTCTGATCCGGGCTCTGGGTGCGACGCTGGCTGCGGCGCTGCTCGCCCCTGTGCCGCTTTCCGCCGCAACAGCGCCACTCGACAGCGAGAGCTTCCCGATCGGCAGCGAAGGCGCGCTGTGCGAGGCGCAGGGGGTCATGCTCGGCGCGGCCCGCACGAGCGTGTTCGACCGCAAGTGGGCGCTGCTCTGCGCCGACATCGACCGGCCGGTCGGCACCGCGTTCAGCTGGAAGGGCGCGCGCGAGATCGGCCGTGGGCGCGAGGCCGAGCTCGATTGCGGCGAGGCGACGAGCGCCGCGGACATCGCGCCCGGCGCGGAAATGCGCCGCTGCCGCGAGCGCGGCTCGGGGCTCGAATGGACCAGCTACGCGGTCGCTCGCGACGGTTGGCTGCACGTGGTCGAAGGCTATGCCGCGTTCGACGGCGCGCTGCGGCTGGCGCTGGCGAGCTTGGCCGAGAATCGCTTCGTGCCCGGCAATGTCGACATCGTCACCATCGGCGGCTCCGGCTCGCTGGCGCAGGCGCGCGCCTCGCTCGGCGACACCTCGCAGCTGATCGGCCAGGGCTACCGCCGCAACAACGCCGGCGAATACACCGAAGCCGAGGAGTTCTTCCGCCCGCAAGCGTTCGAGAGCCCGACCGAAGGCTCGGACCAGGCCACGCTGGCCGAGCAGCAGCACGAAGCCACGGTCAACCGCGCGTTGCAGCTGTCCAACCTCGGCCGCCACGACGAGGCCGCGCGGCAGTTCGGCGCGGCGCGCGCGATGGGCCTGCGCGACGGCATCCAGGCGCGCCTGCTGCGCAATTTCGAAGCGATCGACGCGCTCAACCGCGGCGAGCTCGCAGCAGTCGCACCGATCCTCGCCCGGCCGGTGCCCGACGTGGCCGAGCCCGCGACGGGCGGGGCCGGCGCGGTCGAGATCGACCGGCCGCTCGCGGCGAGCCTGAACTCGGGCCTGACTGCTGGGCTGACCGATTCGGTCGCGCAAGAGACCCGCCTGACCCGGGTCGAGCGCGCGACGATGATCAACGCGCAGGCGCGCCAGCTCGCCGCGACGGTCCTCCGGCTGCAGGGCCAGCCCGATGCGGCGCTGGGCGAGCTCGCCGCCGCCCGGTCCGCAGTGCTGCAGGTCAAGGAAGGCCGCGTGCTGAGCGCGGCCCGGCTCGAGGCGCAGATCGTGTCCGAGATGGCGCTCGCACACGAGGCGGCGGGCCGGTTCGGCGAGGCCGACACGCTGCTGCGCGAGGCGCTCGCGCTGATCGAGCTGCGCTATCCGGAAAGCGCCTCGGTCAACGCGGCCAAGGCGCGCCTCGCGGCCTACCTGACGCGGCGCGACCGGCGCGACGAGGCGATGGCGCTCTACCGGACGGTAGTGACCGACGTCGTCGGCGAACGCGGCGCGCTGGTCGGGCTCGAGAACCAGCTGCGCCCGTACCTCGCGATGCTGATCGCCGACCTGCCGCAGCAGCCTGCCGCGGTGGGCGACCTGTTCCTCGCCACGCAGCTGATCGAGCGCCCTGGCGCGGCGCAGACGCTGGCCCAGCTCTCGCGCCAGCTTTCGGCCGGCACCGGCGAAGCGTCCGATCTGTTCCGCCGCGCCAACGCGGTCGACCGCGAGCTCGCGCGGGTCAACCTGTCGATCGCGCAAACCGGCGAACCCGAGGGCGGCATGCCGGTGGCCCTGCTACCTGAGCTCGAGGAGCGCCGCGCGCGGCTTGAGCAGACCCAGCTCGAGCTGATCGATGCGCTCGCAGCCTTTCCCGCCTACCGCTCGATCGCGCACAGCTATGTCACCGCCGATGAGCTGACCGCGCTGCTGCGGCCCGGCGAAGGCTATCTCAAGCTGACCCGGCTCGGAAACGACATGTTCGCGGTCTATCTCTCGCCGGGTCGCTCGACCGCGTGGCGGGTCGATGCGAGCGCGGCCGACGTTGCGGTAATGGTCGCCGCGTTGCGCGACAGCATCGCGCTGTCGATCGGCGGCGTGACCGCGACCTACCCGTTCGACGTCGACACCTCGCGCCACCTGTTCGACGTGCTGTTGGGCCCGATCGCCGGCGAACTCGCACGGCTCGATCATCTGGTGTTCGAACCTGACGGAGCCCTGCTGCAGCTGCCGATAAACCTGCTCGTCACCGAGCAGAACGGCATCGACGCCTATCACCGGCGCGTGGATAGCGGCGGCGACGAGTTCGATTTCCGTGGCATCGCCTGGCTCGGCCGCGGCAAGGCGATCAGCACCGCGCTCTCGCCCGCGAGCTTCCGCGACGCGCGACGCGCCCCGCCGTCGACCGCGGGTCGGGCCTACATCGGGCTGGGCCAGAACGAGCCGATCGGTCAGCTGACCCGGGCTTCGCTGGTGCGCGGCCTGGACGCCGTGCCCGATCCGGGCTGCGAGATCCCGCTCGCGTCGTGGAACCGCCCGATCGCCGCCGACGAGCTGGTGCTCGCAAGCCAGGTGTTCGGCCCGCAGCGCTCGGACCTGCTCACCGGCGCCGCGTTCACCGACACCGCGATCGAGGCGCGCAGCGACCTCGACAGCTTCCGCATCGTCCACTTCGCCACCCACGGCCTGGTCACCGCGCCGCGCGAGGGCTGCGCGGCGCAGCCCGCGCTGCTCACCTCGTTCGGCGGCCCGGGCTCCGACGGCCTGCTGCAGTTCGCCGAAGTGTTCGAGCTCAAGCTCGACGCCGACCTGGTGATCCTCTCGGCCTGCGACACCGCAAGCCTCGCCGGGCTCGACGTGACCCGCGCCGCGGGCATCGAGACCGGCGGCGGGCAGGCGCTCGACGGACTGGTGCGCGCATTCATCGGCGCCGGCGGGCGGCAGGTGATCGCCAGCCACTGGCCCGCGCCGGACGATTTCGATGCGACCAAGCGACTGTTCGAAGGGTTCTTCCGCGCACCGCCGGGCACCAGCCTCGGCGACGCGCTGCTCGTCGCGCAACAGGGCCTGATGGACGACGCGGCGACCTCGCACCCGTTCTACTGGGCCGGCTTCGCGCTGGTCGGCGACGGCGAACGGCCGCTGTTCACCGGGTCCTGAGGCGCGGGACCGGGGGGACCAATGCCGCGGGGCGATCGGGCGAACATCCTTGTGCGCGGCTGGCGCAACGTGCGCGAGGCGGGAACCCGGCGGCTGGTCATCACGGGGGTAATGTTGCTTGCTGCCGTGCTGCTGGCGCGGTTC